>JBDKGC010000039.1:0-4159 GCA_039798385.1 Bacillota bacterium | reverse complement strand
TAAATACTTTCATTTATTTTTAGATCGACAGTGAATGCTCTCCTTGTTATATTTACATTACAACAGCTAACGAGGGAGGGAATCTTTGTTTGAACAGAGACTGGTCAAAAACGAAAATTATGTTGTTCAGTAAGCAACTCTCTTTGCTGGTGGCTAGTGGGCTTTCTTTAACAGCTAGTTTGCAAATTATTCGCCAGCATCACATCTTAAATCAACGATTGGTCGTAAGGTTAATACTGGCGTTAGAGCATGGCAGCTTATTTTCCGAGGCTTTAGTAGCAGAAAAAGCGCCGTTAATTTTTATCTCATTTATCCGGTTAGCTGAAGCTAAAGGCGATTATCTGTATGGGTTAAAAGCTGCTGAGGCGTACTTTGCATCTAGTAGTAAATTTGCAGCTAACTTAAAACGTGTATGTCTCTACCCCTGTCTTGTCTTAGGCTTAGCTTGTTGTTCATTTTTATTTATGCTGGTTGTTGTGCTCCCGCAATTCAGTGATCTGTATTATAGCTTTGGGATAAAACTTCCGACTATTACCATTGTTCTATTAAAGTTTTTTAATCTTTTTGACAAATATCGATTGCTCATTGCTGCTTTGGTAAGCATGATAGCCGTACTTATTGTACTTGGTTATAAATTAGCCCACAAGCATTTATTGCCGGTTTTATTGCGCCTAAGTAGTGTGCGACGTTGGATTGGTTATTATACTACCTATATTATTGCGCTTCAGCTTGGGACATTGCTTGAGGCTGGTGTTAGTTTGCACAAAGGTTTACGGTTATTAGCACAAAATCTTTCTCGAAAATACTTAAAAACATATGTTAGTGTCATTTACAAACATGTGCAGCAAGGTAAGCTGCTAAGCGTTGCTCTAGCCCAAACACCATTAGCTGCTTCCTTGGAAGAACTGCGACAAGTTGTAGCTTTAGGAGAGAAGACCGGAAGGTTAGCTAGTATTTTAATTGATACCTCCTCTAATATGCAGGAGTTGATTGAACTTAAGTTAAAACGTCTCATAGAAATATTAGAACCTTTGTTAATTTGCCTGGTGGGCTTATTAGTAGCACTAATGGTGTTGGCTTTATTTTTACCTGTGCTGGAGCTTTCACGTGTGCTTTAATGTACAATAAACAAATATTTAATAGGAGGACTATCTAATAGAGAACCAGGAACGTGGCTTTACCTTAATTGAGATGCTGGTTGTCCTGTTTATTATAAGTATTATTTTAGCCATTGCACTACCAAATCTTTTTACAGCAAGCGAAAAGGCTAAAGCCCGAGCAGATCTAGCCAATTGTCGGTTAATAGGGGCACAGGCCGAAGCTTTTTATTTAGATCTTGGTCGTTATCCGACTGCGGTGGAGGAGCTCTACCATAGCGGCTATCTGCAGCGGGTGCCTAAATGCGCTACTTTAAAAAAGCGGTTTATTATAAAGCAAGATCCTAAATTAAAAGAGGAAGAACGCGTGGTCTGTGCTTGACTAAATTAGGGGAGAAAGGATGCTCGTTATTGGAAGTTTGTCTAGTTTTATTTATGATAGGCTTGCTAACTAGTTTACTGTTACCTTATGGGCTAAGTATGTGGCGGCGAGTTAAAAGTGAAGCTTTACTGAACGTAATAGCAACGGAAGTAGAGATGGCGCAGCTAAAAGCTCTAGCAAATAAAACCAATGTTATTCTATATATTGATCAAGCTGGTGAGTTATGTGAACTTAGTCAGCAGCGAAGATTACAACCGTTACCTAAAGACAAGTATTTAAGTATGAATATTAAACGGCTAAAATTTGGTCCTACTGGCCAATGTCAAGGTTGTACGTTAAAACTGTGGGACCGGGTCCGAGGATTGGTTGGGGAGATAAAAGTCCAAGTAGCTTCTGGGCGACCTAAAGTGCAAGTATGTTAAGCAGCAGAAGTGCTGAACAAGGGTTTGTGTTACTTGAGGTAACAATAGCGATGATGATCTTTATTGTAATGATGCTCTCTTTAGTACCTATTACCACTGAGCTTAAACGACGACAAATAGAACAAGGTTATTTTGTGCAAGCCAATGTAATTGCTAAAGAGAAGCTGTTGCAGTTATTAACTACCGAGCTAAAGGAAGCTACAGAGGTTAGGTGTAGTTGTTATAAGGGTCACTCATATGAGTGCGTTGCTCAAGTAAAAGAAGTGGCATCTAAACTAAAAATAATTAGAGTCGAGGTCAAATGGTTAAATTCTATAGGACGTCGAGTGGCAATCGAACTTTACACAGCCCGGTATCAAATTTAGAACGTGGTTTTACGTATCTTGAAGTTTTAGTGGCACTTAGTATAATACTATTTTTATTACCGTTAATGTTTGAAGTTATGGGACAAATAAAAAATGAGTTTACTAGTACCGTATTAGGCAGCAAGCTAAGAATGGAGTATCTTTTCTGTACTTATTTTTTGGAGCAGGACCTATGTTATGCTAAATATTTCAAGAAGACCGACCAAAAGTTAGAATTCTGCACATGCGAACCCGCAGCAAGACGGGAGCTTGAGATTTGTTACAGTTTGCAGAAAGGGTCATTGGTGCGTAGTATACGTCCCAAAGGAAAGCGATTTTATAAGGGTTATACTATTTTGCTGGAGCATGTGAAAGATATCGAGTGGCGGCTAAAAAAAGGTTATTTGCAGCTAGTAGTACATCTTTCTTATAAAGGATTGAACTATAAAATAAATGAAGTTATCCAGACCAGTTGTGGCAGATGAGCAGGGTGTGGCCTTATTATGGGTAACCTTGATCTTTATCTTGCTGTGTACGCTTAGCTTTTGGTCCTGTTATCAGTACCAGCTCTACTATACAGCTACTTTAAAAATGTGGGAAGCGAAACGAGTACAATACATCGAAGAAGCTGTTGTAGCCTTTGTTCAACAACAATTAGCTAGAAGGAACAAGCTTGGTTCTTTTCAAAAAATTATTAAAGGAGTAATAGTTAATGCTACAGTTATAAAAAAACAAGCTCTTTTCGAGTTAACGACTTTCGCCACCGGAAGATATAATATAGTACGTAAAAACAAGTATCTAATACCGTTAGACAGCAAATTTAAAAATTGTAATAATAAAAATTTTTAATAAATGCATAAAAAAGGGATAAAAAGAGCATTTTAATAATAGGGAGTATGTATTTAAAATATAGAAGCGAGGTGAATTATAGGATGACGAAAATAGCACTATCATTAGTCATAATTGGCGCGCTTAATTGGTTGCTAGTAGGATTATTTGATGGACTTAATTTAGTAGATAAGATTGCGGGTGGTCTAACGTTTTTTAGTAGAAGTATCTATATATTAGTTGGTGCAGCAGGCTTGTATTGTATAAGCTTATTATTTAATAATTGTCTTTGCTCAAAACCACAACGGGTAGCAAAATAGTAAGGGCAAGGAACTAAAAGGCTTGTCTACATTTAAAACGGAAAATTAGGTTAACATTAATTTATGTTAACCTTTTTACAAGGAACAATAGCTTTTAAGCAATCTGCTTATATTTTCAATTCACCTATTTTGATTAACTCGACAACCGCTTGTGCACGGCCTTTAACGTTTAATTTTTGCATGACATTGGAGATATGGTTGCGAACAGTTTTTTCACTGATATATAATTTCTTAGAAATATCTCTAGTTGTATTGTCTTTAATTAATAGTTCAAAAACTTCAGCTTCTCTTTTTGTCATCAAATTTTTCTTATTTTTAGTAATAGACATGGTGCCTCCTAGAATTAGGTTGAACACAACTAACATGAGCTAAGAGCAAGGAACTAGTTTACACCATAGTATGTAGTCCTTATAAAAAGTGTGCATAAAATTAGCAATTTAGGCAAAGTTTTTATGCATTCGCGATATAATTATAAACAACAATTAATTTATATGCTACGAAACATACTTATATGTCTCGAAAGTTTATAAAACGATCAGACAATTATCAAGCAGCATAGAAAAAATAAAAGATTATAGGACACCACCCCATAATCTTAGACTAGACATAAATAAGCGCGTAATAAGAAGGTTAATTATTTTTTTCCCCTTATTTTCTCTAACAGTTCTTGGCAAATTGCAGGAGCAGTAGTTAAATATGAATCTTTACTATGTTTTTTTCGGACGTTCACCTGCTTGCTTGAAGCTTCTTTTTCACCAACAACAAA
>JBDKGC010000038.1:0-9654 GCA_039798385.1 Bacillota bacterium | reverse complement strand
AATCAGGATAGTTTGGTAGGTAAATATATAAAAAAAATAGGGCTAACTTATTACCTGGAGCGTTGGGAGGAAATAGTTGATTCTTTTGAACCAGTGGAGAGTGTAGATGGATTTTTTATGGCTACCCAATATGATATTTTATGGAGAGAAGATCTCTTTACTCATTTTCATATGTATGATGCATCGCAGTGTATGGAGTTTCGAAAAAAAGGATATATTGTAGGCGTACCGAAGCAAGTGGAACCATGGTGTTTTCATTTTTATACTCCTGAGAGTAGTGATGAAGATTATAAACGGGAACAGAGTATCTTTTTAAAGCATTATAGTGATATGTTAACCAGTGGGGAGTATAAAGAGTCATAGGGAGGATTTGTAAGGTTGAAAAAAACCAAAGCTTTAGTAATTGTGGAATCGCCGGCTAAAGCGAAAACAATTGGCAAATATTTAGGTCAACGCTATCTAGTGAAATCGTCTGTAGGACATGTTAGAGACTTGCCAAAGAGTAGATTGGGTGTCGATGTAAGTAAAGGATATCTACCGGATTACATTACGGTGCGTGGTAAAGGTAGTGTTTTGAAAGAATTAAGACTTGCTATGAAGAAAGCTGACAAAGTTTATTTGGCAGCGGATCATGATCGTGAAGGAGAGGCTATTGCGTGGCATCTAGCTAATATCTTACGAATTGACATGCAGTCTAAATGTCGAGTAGTCTTTAATGAGATCACAGAAGGTGCTATTAAAGCTGCTTTTAAATCCCCGCGTGAGCTTGATTTAGATTTAGTATATGCGCAACAAGCTCGCAGAATTTTAGATCGTCTTGTAGGTTATGGCATAAGTCCTTTATTATGGAAAAAGGTCAAGCGGGGTTTAAGCGCTGGTCGTGTTCAGTCGGTTGCTTTAAAATTTATTGTAGATCGTGAACAAGAGGTAAAAGCATTTACGCCAAAAGAATATTGGTCTATGACAGTAACTTTAGCATATAAACAAAAGCCAATCGAGGCTCAATTTTACGGTTACGATGGTAAGAAGGCTGAGCTATCCTCAATAGAGGATATAGAAAAATTGAAGAAGATTATTGAGCAAAATGATTTTTCTGTCTCCGCAGTAAAAGAAGGCGAGCGTAAACGTAGACCTTTGCCACCATTTATTACAAGCACCTTGCAACAAGAAGCTGCTCGAAAATTAAACTTCAAAGCTCAAAAAACAATGCGCATTGCCCAGCAATTATATGAAGGGGTTAACGTTGGAAAGCAAGGTACAAGTGGTCTAATTACTTATATGAGAACAGACTCGCTTCGTATTTCGGCACAAGCTTCGGAAGAGACGGCTAAGTTTATTGGTGCTAAATTTGGCCAGGAATATTTAACAGCGGCGCCTCGTATTTATAAGAATAAGAAAAAAACTGCCAATGTGCAGGATGCCCATGAAGCTATTAGACCTTCAGCCCCAGCGCAGACACCAGAAAGTTTAAAGGAAATTTTATCTCGTGATCAGTATCGACTATACAAGTTAATTTGGCAAAGGTTTATTGCTTCCCAGATGACAGATGCCCTATTTGATACAATTGCAGTTGACATTACTGCTGGAGCGGCATTATTTAGAGCTACAGGTACAAAACTAAAATTTGCTGGTTTTACTAAGGTGATGAAGGATGAAGCGGAGCTCACTGGCAGCAAAACCAATATCCCAGCTTTAAAGACTGGGGAGTTATTAAAGTATAAAAATAATTTACCTAAACAACATTTTACGCAACCGCCACCGCGGTATAATGAAGCTAGATTGGTAAAAGAACTGGAAGAACAAGGGATTGGACGTCCTAGTACCTATGTACCTACAATCGAGACCTTAAAACGACGGGGCTATGTTTTAGAGGAAGATAAACAGATGATTCCCTCTGAGCTGGGTAAGATTGTGCTCCAGCTTGTGACAGATTTTTTTCCAGATATTATTAATCTTAAATTCACGGCTAAAATGGAGCATGAATTAGATTTAATAGAGGAAGGGAAAGAAGATTGGATTGCTGTGCTGGATAGTTTTTACCCCATGTTTGCAGAGAAGCTGAAACTGGCAGAGCAAGAGATGGAGCAGATTACTTTTCAAGATGAACCTGCCAATGAAATGTGTCCCAATTGTGAGCGGCAGATGGTCTATAAGCATGGTCGCTATGGCAAATTTTTAGCTTGCAGTGGTTTTCCAGAGTGCCGTTATACAAAAGCAATTTTAAAGAAAATGGATGTTAGTTGTCCGTTATGTAAAGCAGGCGAACTGGTAGAACGAAAGAGTAAAAAGCGTCGTTTATTTTATGGTTGTAGTGCTTATCCCGCCTGTAATTTTGTATTATGGGAAAAACCACTTAAACAGCCTTGTCCCAAATGTCAAGGAATATTAGTGCAGACGAAAGCTAAACGACAATTTAAGTTAAAATGTACAGTGTGTGACTATCTAGAAATTAGGGGTGAATAAGCTTGAACCAAATTAAGGCCACAACAATATTTGCAATTAAACGGGATGGTAAAGCTGCCATTAGTGGCGATGGGCAAGTAACTTTTGGTGAACGCATTATTATGAAGCAATCCGCAAAAAAAATCCGAAGGCTTTATAAAGGGCAAGTTTTAGCAGGTTTTGCGGGGTCTGTGGCAGATGCGATTACTTTATCAGAAAAATTCGAAACAAAATTAGAGGAATATCACGGACATTTGCCGCGGGCTGCAGTAGAGATGGCTAAAGAATGGCGTGCCGATAAAATTTTGCGTAAGTTAGAAGCAATGTTAATCGTTTTAAACGCTGAACACTTATTATTAATTGCTGGAAGTGGCGAAGTGATTGAACCTGATGATGATGTCTTGGCAATTGGGTCCGGTGGCAGTTATGCGCTAGCAGCTGGTAGAGCGTTAGCTAGACATGCCACACAACTTACATGTGGTGAACTAGCAAAAGAGGCGTTGAAAATCGCCAGCGAACTCTGTGTATTTACTAACGATAATATAATTGTAGAGGAGATTTGAGCGTGGCTAAGGATAATTTGACGCCCAAAGCTATTGTAGCGGAATTAGATAAATATATTGTGGGTCAAGATAAGGCAAAAAGAGCTGTTGCAATCGCACTTCGCAATAGATATCGACGTGCACTTTTAAAAGATGATTTAAAAGAAGAAGTTATGCCAAAAAATATTTTAATGATAGGACCGACAGGGGTAGGTAAGACGGAGATTGCAAGACGATTGGCCAAGCTTGTGGCTGCTCCTTTTGTAAAATTAGAGGCGACTAAATTTACAGAAGTAGGCTATGTTGGCCGAGATGTCGAATCAATGATTCGCGATTTGGTCGAAGTAAGTCTAAGATTAGTTAAAGCCGAAAAATTAGAACAAGTGAAAGAGAAGGCTAGCTTGCTAGCTGATGAGCGCATTTTAGAGTTGTTATTACCGATCAGGAAAAAAGAAAAATCCAAACGAAACCCTTTAGAGATGTTTTTTGCCCAAAATAGTACGGAAGATGAACCAGAAAGCTCTGAAGATAAAGTACAGTTTGTGACCAAACGCAAAGATTTAGCACAGCAGCTAGAACAAGGAGAGTTAGAAGATAAAATAATTGAAATCGAAGTCGAAGAACAAACACAATCGATGATGGATATGTTTGTTGGAGCAGGATCGGAACAACTTGGCATGAATATGCAGGAGATGTTAGGACAATTAATGCCAAAACGGAGTAAAAAAAGAAAATTAGCCGTAAAAGAAGCACGTAAAATTTTAGTCCAGCAAGAAGGCCAAAAATTACTTGATATGGATCAAGTGGTACAAGATGCAATCGAACGCGTCGAACAAGCGGGGATTATTTTCTTAGATGAAATTGATAAGGTGGCAGGTAAAGATAGCCGGGGACCAGATGTCTCGCGCGAAGGCGTGCAACGCGATATCCTACCAATTGTAGAGGGCTCAACCGTTGTCACTAAATATGGCGCTATTAAAACCGATCACATCTTATTCATTGCGGCTGGTGCTTTTCATGTAGCTAAACCGGCGGACTTAATACCCGAATTACAGGGGCGTTTTCCAATCCGTGTTGAATTAAAAGATTTAAAAGCTGCTGATTTTGTCCGGATTCTTAAAGAACCGAAAGGTGCGCTTTTAAAACAATATGCTGCTTTATTAGAAGTCGATGGCATCAAACTTTCTTTTACGGATGATGCTATTCGGGAACTGGCAGAATTAGCAGTACAAGTGAATGAACAAACCGAAAACATTGGCGCGCGTCGCTTACAAACAATTTTAGAACGCTTACTTGAGGAGCTGTCTTTTGCGGCACCTGATCTTGGCGAGCAAGAAGTTAAAGTGACCCAAGAGTATGTGCATGATAAATTAAGTGATATCGTGCGTGATAATGATTTAAGTCGTTATATTTTATAAGTTATATAGCCTTTAGTATTATTGTAACAAGCTATTAGTTGCCTGTACCGAAAAAACCATCTTGATGGGCAAGAGGAGGTGAACCTATATCCTCTAAATTAATATTTTCAAAAGGACTGTGATAGCCGACGCAGCCTCCTAGACGTGCGCATGTAGGCTCTGTTAGTAAGGAAAAAGCTTTTTTTGGTTGAGCAGAAGCTGGACCTATATCCTCCCAATTAATATTTTCAAAAGGACTATGATAGCCGTTGCAGCCTCCTAAACGTCCGCAAACGGGTCCCAAACTAAACGGTACCGTTGATGTTAAACTGGTGCTAGCAGCATTGTTTGTGTATAGTAGCGGATTATAGTGCATTATAGGGTTATAGTAATAATGATGATAGATTATGTTAGCCTCCCAAATTTATTTGTTTTAACTACACTATATTCTTTATTTTTTCCAAGGATTGTGTATTTACCCTAACTTACATATTCTTTATTCTGTTATAGAAAAGATAAAGAAGCTTGTACATTTTTTGTTGCTCCTTAGCATACTCTTTAGAGTAAGAGGATGACTAGGGAGGTTAAGTTAGGTTATGCAATGGACAGCACAAAGCGCTCAGCAACTGTTAAAGCATTTTAACGTTATAAAAGATAAGGGTTTAAATGCTAAACGCGCTGAAAGAACTCAGAAAAAAGTCGGACCTAATAAAATTATTGAATTGGCCAAACGCTCATATTGGTCTTATTTCTTAGAACAATTTAACAATTTTATGGTTTTAGTACTCTTAGCAGCAACAGTTATCTCATTTGTGTTAGGTGAATATGTAGATTCTTTTGCAATCATTTGTATTTTGATCTCTAACGCAGCTTTAGGATTTATGCAGGAGATTAAATCAGAACGATCGTTAATGGCTTTAAAACGGCTGTCAGCGCCGTTGGGGAAGGTGCTCAGAGATGGTGTATGGCAACGAATTGATGCCGAGCAGTTAGTCCCTGGAGATTTAGTACGAATTACAAGTGGAGATCGCGTACCAGCAGACATAAGGTTTTTAGAAGTAGATGGACTTTATGTAGATGAGTCTGCACTTACAGGTGAATCATGTGCGATAAGAAAAACCGAGGCCGTTATTTATAAGAGCAAGCTTGCTTTAGGCGATCGGAAAAACATGGCTTATATGGGGACGATGGTTACGAAAGGTAATGGCTTGGGACTAGTAGTGGAGACCGGTATGCAGACAGAGATGGGAAAAATAGCTCATCTGTTGCAGACAACTCACGAAACCGTTACACCATTGCAGCTTAAATTAGAACAGATGGGAAAGTTGTTAGTAATAATCTCACTTTTTTTAACGGTGGTAGTTGTCGGGACAGGTGTCTGGCATGGTCAAGACTTTTATCGAATGTTTCTAACAGGCGTAAGTTTAGCGGTGGCTGCCATCCCAGAAGGCTTGCCGGCAATAGTTACGGTAGCATTAGCGCTAGGAGTGCAACGGATGATTAAAAAGAAAGCAATTGTACGTAAATTGCCATCGGTTGAAACATTAGGATGTGCTACCGTAATCTGTTCTGATAAGACTGGCACCTTAACACAAAACCAAATGACCGTAACCGATCTCTGGGTAGAAGGCAAACGGTTACAGGTTACAGGTGGTGGTTATGACCTTGAAGGAAGTTTTTTAAATAACGGTCAAGAGGTGCAAAAAATAGATAGAATGTCCGGGCTAAGCCAGTTGCTGAAGGTCGCTGTATATTGTAATAATGCCAATATAATTAAAAGTAGTTCGGCGCTAAAGTTGGATGGAGATCCCACCGAAGCTGCTTTATTAATTTTAGCTAATAAAGCTGGGCTAAAAGAAACTGAAGGCAATAAAATTAGGGAGTTTGCATTTGATTCAGCACGCAAAATGATGTCGGTGGTTTGGAAAGTAAAGGAGGAAAAGGTACTATATGTAAAAGGTGCTCCAGATATTTTATTAGGCCGTTGTACACATATTTTGCGGGATAGCAGACGGGTAATTCTTACCAGAGCATTGCGTGAAGAAGTTTTAGCCATAAATGAACAATTTGCTAAAAAAGCTTTAAGAAATCTTGGTTTTGCCTTTAGAACATTAAATCATACCGTTGATATAACAAATGAGCATAAAATGGAACAAGAGTTAACATTCATAGGTATAACTGGTATGATTGATCCACCACGTGAAGAAGTTGCTGCCTCCATAGATTTATGTCAGCGCGCAGGGATAAAAACCGTGATGATTACCGGAGATCATCGCGGTACAGCACAGGCTGTGGCTGATAAGATTGGAATTGGAAGCAAAGAAAATAAACTGTTAACAGGATATGAAATCGAAGAGATGAGTGCTGAAGAACTCTATGTTGCCGTAGAAGAGACTTCAATTTATGCTCGTGTTTCTCCCGAACACAAATTAAGAATTGTAAAAGCTTTGCAACATAATGGCCATGTTGTCTCGATGACTGGTGATGGTGTAAACGATGCCCCTGCAATTAGGGCAGCTGATATAGGTGTTTCAATGGGTGTAATGGGAACAGATGTTTCTAAAGAAGCAGCTGATTTGGTATTAGCTGACGATAATTTTGCAACTATTGTTGCTGCTATTAAAGAGGGTCGCGCTATCTATGACAACATCCGTAAATTTATCAGTTACCTGTTAGCTAGCAATGTTGGTGAAATTTTAATTATGTTTTTAACGATGTTGTTTGGGATGCCACTGCCTTTATTACCAACACAAATTTTATGGGTAAACTTGGTGACAGATGGATTACCGGCGATGGCTTTAGCAGTCGATCCCGCAGAAGGCGGTACAATGTGCTGTAAACCACGGAATAGACGAGAGAGCATTTTTGCACGTGCAATGGGCTGGAAGATAATAACGAGAGGATTTTTAATTGGACTTTGTTCCTTGTTAGCTTTCACAGTTACTTATTATCAGGATCCTCTTAATTTACCCTTAGCTCAAACAGTCGCTTTTTCCACCTTAGTTTTTGCGCAGTTAGTCTATGTCTTCGATGCTCGTACTAATACAACTATTTTTGATCGTAATCCGTTTAATAATAAAATGTTACTGTTAGCTGTCGGATCATCTGCTTTGTTGATGTTGGTAGTTATTTATTATCCTTCTTTGCAGCAGATCTTCCATACTGTACCCTTAGGCTTTAGAGAGTGGCTTTTAGTAACAATTACTTCTAGTTTGCCAGTAATTATAGCGGGTTTATGTGATCAATGTTTGCTAGCTAAACGTACAACCTAGACTTTGTTAAAAAAAGAATAAATCAACCAAGGGCTAAGTGTTTATCGCCTTTGGTTTTTTAATGAGCAGAATTGCTGGTACTTTGTTTTATTTTTAGTATAATTAGTGCAAGGAGGTAGAACGAGTGAACCAATCTGAATTGAATGAAATAAAAGAACAAGTGCCAGGTTTGTTAGAAAAAGTTATGACGCTTGACGAACTTACTAAGTTAAAAAAAATTTATTTGGGCCGCAGTGGAAGTGTAACCCAAGTTCTGCGTACTTTGCGGGATCTACCACTAGCAGAACGTTCAACTCTTGGAACAGTTGCAAATGAAGTAAGAGTTTATTTATTAGATATTTTTTCAAAAAAAGAACAAGCGTTAGAGCAACTTATATTAAATAACGATTTAAGTAAACAAGTTGTTGATGTGTCATTGCCAGGTATCACTTATGAGTTAGGTACAGCTCATCCGCTTACACTAGTTGAACGGGAGTTAGTTGATAACTTTGTTAGTATGGGATTTACTGTTGCAGAGGGGCCAGAAGTTGAAAGTGATTTTTTTAATTTTGAAGCATTAAATATGGATAAAAACCATGTAGCACGTGATACACAAGATTCGTTTTATATTACAGACGAATACTTGCTTCGTTCGCATACTACCTCGGTCCAAGCTCGAGTGCTGCAGCAGTTTCTCTCTAATAAAGACTCACAATTACCAATTAAAATTGTATGCCCAGGGCGAGTTTATCGACGTGATCAGGATGACGCTACTCATACACATCAATTTACACAGTTTGAAGCATTAGTAGTGGATAAGGATATTAACATGGCACACTTAAAATGGATTCTTGAAGAGTTGATTACTTCCTTTTTAGGGGAAAGTTATCAAGTACGATTAAGACCAAGCTATTTTCCATATACTTCACCTAGTGCAGAGGTAGATATTTTGCATCACGAGCGAGGTTGGTTAGAGCTTGGAGGAGCAGGGCTGGTTCATCCGCTTGTTTTTGAGCGTCTTGGTTTACAAGGTAAAAGCGGATTGGCTTTTGGCTTTGGTATTGAGCGGCTAACAATGATTAAATATGATATAGAAGATCTGCGCTATTTTTATGCTAATGACCTGCGGTTTTTAAAGCAATTTACTGCTGGTGTTTAGGAGATCCAGTCTATTTTATAGCTAGGAGTATTTAATTGATAAAGCTTTTTAAAAGTTACAAATTATGTTATAGTAAAGAGGCTAGACGGGGAGCTTGCGGTGCCCTGTAACTCGCAATCCGCATAGCGAGGTTGAATTCCCGCCCGAGGTTTATCTTGTGCAAGAGTGAATACTGGAGGGTGCACGTTGACGAATAGGTCCTATGCAATGAAAATACTTAAAACTGTGTCAGGTCCTGACGGAAGCAGCACTAATAAGTTTTTTTCTTGTGCTATAGGCCTAGCCTATTTAGAGTGTACAGTGTAGTGTTGGCTTGGGCGAGGTAAATCAGAGGCGGGTGCATTTTAACTTATATTTCTAGTCAATATTTAAAGCTGTTTACCGCATAACGTATTTATTGAAATGAGGTGAAGATGAAGTCCTAGGATTAGTAGGACTTCTAGGTGAAATGAAGATTGTAGAGGTAACTGACAAAGAGTTTGAGGAAAGTGTTAGTAATAATGAAAAACCAGTGCTGGTTGATTTTTGGGCGCCGTGGTGTGGACCATGTAAACAATTAAATCCAGTTTTAGATGAAGTTGCGACTGAACTTGGTGAAAAAATAAAGATTTGTAAGCTGAACGTAGAAGAAAATCCGGATGTTGCTGGCCGATTTGAAATACGGAGTATACCAACGCTAATGATGTTCCAAGACGGGAAAATGGTAGAAAAAAAACCTGGGGCCCCTTCTAAACAAGAGCTACTAAAATGGTTAGAAGAATATGTAGCTTCGGAGTAAAAATTAGTTTATAGATACTTTATGTTAAAATACTCTTCCACTGCTCTACAGAGGAGTATTTTATTATATATAGACTAGAATATAT
>JBDKGC010000037.1:0-3099 GCA_039798385.1 Bacillota bacterium | reverse complement strand
TAAGAAGTATGGTTTAAAAGCTGCTCGGCGTGCACCTCAATTTTCAAAGAGGTAATAATATAAAGATAAGCCAGACGTATTTAGAATTCTTTAGCAAGTTAACAGTGCTAGAGAATTTTTTGTTTTTAGTAAATTAAAGGCCATTGTAGTATTTAATCACTTAGCTTTAGTATACTAGGTAAACATCAAATCTGCTAGTTTTAGGGGCTAGCGGTTTCCAAATTAAATTTCGCAGTCTTCTTTTGCCAAAATGTGATCTAACCTTTGCTCTAGGGCGGTATATTTTTTTACTTTAGGTTGATCAATTATAACGCCATTAACTATAATTTTCTGAACATCTGTTAGATAACCTAGGTTTTGGAGTGGATTATTTTTAACCACGATTAAATCAGCATATTTTCCTGCTTCAATAGAGCCTAGCAAATGATCAAGTTTTAGAATCTTGGCATTGCCAAGTGTTGCGGTATAGAGGGCAAAACGGTTAGTTACACCAGCATATTTTGTGAAATAAGATAATTCTCGCCACATATTATAGTGCGTGACAAAGGGACAACTAGCATCTGTTCCTAGCCCAACCTGTATGTTATTTGCTAAAGCTTGCTTGGCACCAGCTATTGCATTTTGGATAATTATTATTGTATGCTCTTGAGCTAATTTATTAAGCTTTGTAATTTTATATGGTAACTTTGCCAATGGGATGGCTGGTGAGAGCGTTAAAATATAAGCGGCGGCCTGGTGCTGGCAGAGTTCGATTGTCTCTTCGGTCAGTAAGGCCCCATGTTCAATCGTACTAACACCGCCTTGTAACCCGACTAAAATTCCTGTTGGACTTTGAATATGCGCGGCAACAGGGCAGCCTAAGCTCCGTGCTGCATCACAAACTGCTTGTGTCTGTTCTAATGTCATTTTGAGCTCGCCTGGTTCGTCTTGGATGGTAGAGTCGAGCACCCCACCCGTAATACAGATTTTGATCCAGTCTGCCCCTTGTGCAACGTTTGTTTGAACTAACTTTTGTAAGGCCAGCGGTGTACTAGCACTTTTAGCAAAAGTGTCATCGCCATGACCTCCTGGTACTGTAATTGCTGGGCCACTAACAAGCATACGAGGTCCAAGCAGTTTTTTTTGATTGATCTTATTGCGCGTCCTAATGTCAGTGTAGCAAAAATCACCAACAGTACGTATGGTTGTTGTTCCCGACATTAAGGCTGTTTTAGCGTTATAAGCAGCTAGTTTATCTAAGACTTTAATTCCTAAGTTGGTTTTAAGGAAGGGAATTATGTAGGTTTGTAATTTTTTACTACTTAATATTTTTGTAGGTTTGCCAGTGCCAAATAGATGGGCATGTAAGTTAATAAGTCCAGGCAACAGATATTGGCCGGCTAAGTCAATAACTTTGTACCCTGGAGGTGTTACTTGTTGCTCTTTAATAATTTTTTCAATCTTATTTCCTTTAATCAGAATTGTAGCATTTTGGCATAGCGACATATCTATTGTTCCGTCTAGCATACTACAATTTAATAGGGCATAATTCATTTTAGAGCAGGCCACCTATATTGATTGGGATACCAAGTTAAAAAAGCTTTTTCTTTGGATTGCTGCGTATACAGCTTACTATTTAGTATTGCCGTGTTCTACTTACCTAATAACTTCTTTTTTTGCTAACAGCTTTTTGTTTTTATTACCAACAGCAACCGAGGCTGAAGCCCAAATTCCTAAAACTAAAATGCAAGTACTATAAATTGTAAATTGTGATGAAGTGCGGTTTAAAGTAGCAGCACTAGATTTTATTAAACGGCTACCAACACTATCAACCCAGCCCTTAGCTTGTAATTTAATTTTTTTATCAATCGGTATCCACATGATCTCTTTACAAGGATTATTAACAGAATACATCAGTACTCTAATTAAAATTAAAGCCAGGCAGAGGACATAGAGTTGAATTGTTAAGTCAGCAGGTCCGAAAATTAAAAATAAGAAAAGACCGCTAAATAGTCCGGCGCTAATGAGTGGGACAGATTTCAAAATAGTACCTGGTTTAAGGCAATTTAACATCGAATTGAGTACTAATGCGGACAAAAGTAAGTTGAGCGTTTGGGTAAGCACACCGTTTTGTAATTGTAAATTCAAAAATTGCATTGACTCTTTGCTGCCGAAGATTTCGACCGCTGTACTATTTATCTGAATATCGATTACTTGAATAATTATTTCTTGAAAGGTTGAGACGATAAATACACCCAACAAATATGGTTTTTTTAATAGGAGAAGTGGGCCAGTAAAAAAGAAGGAGAGGAGTTTTTTAAGCCAGTGTTGTTCAGTTTTTTTTACCGGATAAGAAGTGCTAGATGTTTGTATATGTTGATCTTGATATTCTGTTGGCATTTTCTTTAAGATAAAAACAGCAAAAACAATTGCAATACTACTTATCAACATCAAGGCAAACAGAATATTACGACTTGGAAGCGGGTAAATCTTATTTTGCATATATGGTAAGAAGGTGAAAATAAGAGCACCTAAATGTCCTAAGGTATAGATGAGCGGAAAACCTTTTCTAGCACTGTCAGTTGTTGTTATGCTATCAATTAGAGCCCAAAACATGGGTATTGCTAGTGCTCCAAAACTTTCAACAATCAAGAAGTTTGTACAACCCATAATAGCTAAGGGCAGCCAACCTATTTGGTCCGGATAGTGCATGAAAAAAAAGAAAAAAACAGCATAGAGAAAGAAGACAAAGGCATATATCGACCATAAAATACAGAGCAAACGTTTTTTTGAAAGCTTTAGAACATACCAAGAGTAAATCATAACTAAGAGCATAATTACCCATGGTACATAAGTTTTTAAACGTAAATAGAAAGTTTTAGCTGTTGCATGAGGCCAATTAAACTCTTCTGGAAAAGCAATCGTAAAGATAACAGTAGACTTTAAAGCACGTTGAATCCAGTATGCTCCTAAAATAAAGAAGAAGGCCCAGCCTAAAGCCCAAAACTTCTGTTGGTTTTTTTTTGTAGTTAGTCCGGGAAATAAACAGGCGCTAATTTTGGTTAGCATGGCGAAAAGACGCTCCTTCTTTAACGGTTTATCTAATAGACAGGTTAATAG
>JBDKGC010000036.1:0-2952 GCA_039798385.1 Bacillota bacterium | reverse complement strand
CACAAGCGAAATCAGAAAAATATATGGGGGTTGCTGAGGAAGCTATTAATGATTTAGTTCGTCAGCGACATAATATTCGTGAAAATGCCGAGAGTGATTTTTCTATAAGGAATCTTACTGCGATGGCAAAAACCGCAAGTGAGACAGCAAAAACGATGTCGATGTTACTGGGTGCAATTGCATCGATATCTCTTCTGGTAGGCGGCATCGGTATCATGAATATCATGTTAGTATCGGTTACAGAGCGTACACGTGAAATTGGAATTCGTATGGCCATCGGAGCGCGAGAAAAAGATATCCTACTTCAATTCTTATTAGAAGCTTGTGTGATTTCGATTGTGGGATGTGTGATTGGCGTAGGCCTTGGATTGGGTGGGGCCATGCTTGTTAAAAAAATGGTGGGCGCCGAAATTCTCATTTCGATGCAATCGATCGTGCTAGCTTTTTCAGTTGCTGCGAGTGTAGGCGTCTTCTTTGGATATTATCCAGCAAGTAAAGCCGCTAAGCTTCATCCGATCGAAGCTTTAAGATTCCAATAAAGAAAAACTTAAAACTTCGCTTATTCTTTTTTTCGTATAACGTTATCTAAAACAATTAGTTCACACTAGAAATTCATTTCTTTATAGTTCGTTTCATAAATTTTTTTATTGGAACGGATTATGAAAACGCAAAACAAATTATTAGCTTCGATTTTATTAACAGCAGGAATTATTTCTCTGCCTATCATTTCATTTGCGGCAGACTCTAAAGAACTTGAGGATCTTCGTGCGCAAATTGAAGAGCTTAAGCAAGCAGTTAAAGTTATTGACCGTAAAGGTGAATTGGCTGAAGAAGCTGCAGCAGTTAAGAAAAAAGAAACACCAGTACTTAAAGCAGGTGCAGATGGTTTTGGTTTTAAATCAGCTGACGGCCAGCATGAAATTAAATTTAAAGCTTTAGCGCAAATTGATTATCGAGGTTTTTTAGACGATAGCAATAATACTGACAATACCTCCGGTTTTGATTTTAGACGCATTCGTCCAACAATTGAAGGAACTGTTTACGGTATTTATGATTTTAAATTTGCACCAGAGTTCGGTGAAAATAAAACAGGCACAGGTTCAGCGAAAGATAGCAGTACTGGTGGAGTTTTTAAAGGAAACAGCGGTATTGTAGATGCATACATAGACGCGCGTTTTAAACCTTGGTTTCAAGTACAAGCAGGTAAATTTAAACCTGACGTGGGTTTAGAGAGGCTTCAAAGTGGATCTGCTATTAAATTTATTGAGCGAAGCTGGGTAAGTAATTCTATTTTACCTAATCGTGATTTGGGAATTAATATCCACGGTGATTTCTTTGATAAAAAATTACACTACGGTCTAGGGCTATATAATGGTGTTGGAGATGGAGGAGACACCTTAACTTCAACAGATGGTAATTCTAATAAAGAAATTGCAGGACGTTTATTTGCAACTCCATTTAAGGGACAAGATAGTATTCTTGAAGGTTTAGGTTTTGGTATTGCAGCAACTTACGCGCGTGCAAATGGTGCAGGAAATGGCCCAACAAGCGCTAACAGTGTAACCGGTCTTCCAGATGCTATAAAAACACCAGGTCAACAAGCAAAATTAGTTGTTTACAATACCTCGCTTGCAGCAGCTGGCGATAAGGTTCGTTGGACACCACAAGCATATTACTACAATGGCCCATTCGGTGTTTTAGCTGAATACGCTCAAAGTGAATTTGATGCCTTAAATGGCGCGTATCGTGCAAATAATGTTAAAAATGATGCTTGGCATATAACTGGCTCATGGGTTCTGACTGGAGAAAGCGCTTCATTTGGAAAAGTTAAACCTAAAAATGCATACAATCCAGATGGTGCTGGCTGGGGCGCTTGGGAAGTTGCAGCTCGTTATCAAGAAATTAACATTGACGATAAATTATTTGATGGAACCACAAACTATTTAACGACAGCTACACAATCTAAATCAGCAAGAGCTTGGGCGGTGGGCGTAAATTGGTACCTAAATAACAACGTTAAAATTGCTGCTAATTACGAAAATACTTATTTTGAAGATAGCGTAAATGGAGGAACAGCTTCAACAAATATTATAGAGAGACCTAATGAGCGTTCATTATTTACTCGTCTTGAACTTGCATATTAACTTTACTGAAAGAGCATAACCATGAGAAACACATTACTTAAAATTAAAACAATCGCAACGATATTAGCATTAACCTTACCTATTGCTGTGAAGGCAGCAGATATAAGCTTACTCAATGTATCTTATGATCCAACGCGTGAGCTTTATCAAGACTACAACGAGGCTTTTTCAAAATATTGGAAAGCTAAAACGGGCGATAATGTAAAAGTACAAGCATCACACGGAGGCTCTGGAAAACAGGCTCGAGCAATTATCGATGGCCTTGAAGCAGATGTTGCAACCCTTGCTTTAAGTTATGACATCGATCAGTTAAATGAAAAAGGCCGCTTAATTCCAGCTGATTGGCAAAAACGCCTCAATCACAATAGTTCACCTTATACATCCACAATTGTTTTCCTGGTTCGTAAAGGCAACCCTAAAAAGATTAAAGATTGGGATGATTTGATTAAGCCAGGTGTTTCAATCATTACACCCAATCCTAAAACATCAGGTGGCGCGCGTTGGAATTATTTAGCTGCTTGGGCTTATGCATTAAAACAAAATAATAATGACGAAGCTAAAGCTAAAGAATTCGTCACTAAACTTTATAAAAATGTACCTATCTTAGACTCAGGTGCACGAGGTGCGACAACCACTTTCGTAGAGCGCGGTATTGGTGATGTTCTCCTTGCTTGGGAAAATGAAGCATATTTGGCTAAAAAAGAATTAGGTCCTGATAAGGTTGAAATTGTTGTGCCTTCTTTATCAATCTTAGCTGAGCCACCTGTAACTGTTGTAGATAAGTATGCAAAAAAACATGGTACTGAAA
>JBDKGC010000035.1:0-3905 GCA_039798385.1 Bacillota bacterium | reverse complement strand
AGCTTATGTTGTAAGGCAAATTGCCATAAATAATATTGACTAAAGGGGATGGGAGCTTCGTGACACGCATCTCCGCAAGTTCCATATACCATTAAAGCAATAGCTATTCTATGTAACAATTGTATTCCTTCCATTGACCATAAGGATTTGTCAAAAGATAAGATTTCATTTAATATTGCGTCTTGTGGCAGTAAGTCGGTTAAGTTTAATAAATATGCTGTTTTTGCTCGATAATGTTGCTTCTGCTTCATTAACAGCCCTTAAAAGAACGTAAAGAAAAGGATCAGTAACTTGTGCTCCCGCTTCATATTTGTTACAATTTTTAAAGTTAGTAAGTTCGTAGACAAATTTAAGGACCAATTTTTCAAAAATTGGTTCGTTTGCTGGTAAATAAATAAACCTGTTTCCTGGACCATCGCAACGTGTGCGAGTTTGGACTAAAACATTACTTGGCGGAACAATCTTTATAAACGGAACAATGTTTGTTATACCGTAAATTTCATTTATTTCATCTAATAGAGATTGGACTATTTGGCCAGCAGGACCAGTTAGTAAGTGGTCAAAAAGCGTTTGAACTGATATATTAGGTTGTTGAAGGGCGTTTAGGTAGAGATGTGACATAATAAACTCCTTTTTATGTTATTTATGCAGTCGAAACCAAAATAATGCCTGATATTTATTTTGTTCGTACATAATTCCAAACACCAAAGATGTGGAGTGAAGCGATAATGTGTTTAGCTACTAGAGTACAGGATTTGCAACCATCACTTACGCTAAAGCTAGCCCAGCTAGCCAATGAAGCCAAGAGCGCTGGTAAGAAGATTATTAGTTTTGGAATAGGAGAGCCGGATTTTGATACGCCAGGTCATATTGTTCAAGCCGCAATTGAAGCTTTGCAGCAGGGGAAAACGAGGTACACAGCTACAAGTGGTATCCCTGAATTAAAAGAAGCTTTAGTCCGCAAATTTGCTACAGAGAATGAATTAACTTATACACCTCAGCAGGTTACAGTGACGGTGGGTGCTAAGCATGCTTTATACAATATTTTTCAGGTCCTTTTAAATCCTGGGGATGAAGTTGTAGTTTTAGCCCCTTATTGGGTTAGTTACCCAGAGCAGATTAAGTTAGCGGGGGGAAAAGTTGCTGTCGTTCAAACCAAAGAAGATAATAATTTTAAAGTTACACCACAGGAGTTAAGAGCTGCTATCGCGCCGCAAACGAAGGTCTTCTTAATTAATAGTCCAGTTAATCCCACGGGAGCAGTTTATACTAAATCAGAATTGTTAACGCTGGCAAAAGTATGTCTGGAGCATAATCTAATAATTGTTACGGATGAAATTTATGAGCATTTTACGTATGATGGGGCAGAGCATGTTAGTATGGCTAGTTTAGGGCAGGAATTTTACGAACGAACTGTTGTAATTAATGGCCTTTCAAAAGCGTATGCCATGACAGGATGGAGAATCGGATATGCAGCGGGTCCTGTTTCATTAATAAAAGCGATGAATGACCTAGCTTGTCATAGTACTTCTTGCTGTACAGCTATGGCGCAGTATGCAGCGGTGGTGGCTTTACTTGGATCACAGGAACCAGTGCGAGAAATGAAGAATGCATTTCAGTCGAGAAGAAATTATATGTTTGAGCACTTACAATCTTTGCGAGGTGTTAAATATAATACCCCGCTAGGTGCTTTTTATGTTTATTTAAATATAAAAGAAATTTTAGCACGCAAGGGCTATAGTACTGCTGCGGAGTTTTGTGAAAAACTATTAGAACAGGAAGGGATTGTCGTTATCCCAGGAGAGATATTTGGTACACCTGGATATGTGCGATTATCCTATGCTGTTTCACACGATGATTTACAAGAGGGTCTAAAAAAAATAGAAAAATTTATTACTAATTAGCGTTATACTTAGCATATACTTAGGCTCCATCATTTTTGGTTAAATCTTATTTTTACCATATGACAAATACGCACACTTTTATTAGCAATTGCATAGAATGTGTTAGATTAAAAACCATGTTAATTGATGGAGGTTAAGTTCTATGTCAAGTAGCCGTAAAGATACTGAATATCGACAAATTCTTACGAAAGCTGTTTGTGGCCGCGGTAAACGGTTTTCGCAAACAGAGCATTCGATCAAAGCTCCGGAAAATGTATATAGTGTATTAGGAGCTTGGGTAATTAATCACAATTACAAATGCCAAAATGAAGGGGATGCAGTCGTTGTAAGTGGTAGTTATGATTTAAACATTTGGTATTCAACAGAAGAAAATACCAAGACCGAGGTGATGAAAGAAACAGTCTATTACAGAGAGAATATTCCGCTTAGTTATTGTGATTCGCAGGCATTAAATAACAAGGTTAATGTTCGTGCAGTTGCGCTGCAACCACCCAGCTGTTTAGAGGCAGCGATTGCAAGCGGAGGAAGTCAAGTAGTAGTAAAGATTGAAAAAGAATTAATGGTTGAAGTAATTGGTGAAACAAAGGTTTGTGTTCCAGTTTATCCGTTAGCTGCTGCCCAGTATGAAGATGATGATGAAAAATGTTCCTCATTTACACACGAAAGTAGTAGTAGCAGTAGTAGTAGCAGTAGTGGATTTGAGGGACTAGATCCTGAGTTACTAGATGACGGAGAAGATTTTTAAGGTTTGTAAAAAATCTTTATTTTAGATACTCTTCTTACAGAGAGTATCTAAAAGCTGTTCAAAATTTTAATACTATTAAGGGCTACTCTTGTAATGAGCCTTTATTTTTTTATTTAATAGGTTAGTTATCCGTGTCCAAAAATCTAGGTATGACATAGTATAACTTTTAGCTAAGAATTTATGGAGGAGTCTTAAAGAGGATGGCTAGTTATGATTCAATGAGTGAAATGCTTGAGGCATACATAGTGTATGATGGACATCGTCTTGCTTCTACTATAGAACTTGGTGTAGATAATTATAGGAGCTTATTGTTTAATAAACCAAGTAGTCTTGCGCTGCTAGCAGAGGTAGGTACGCGTAACAATTTACTTAGATTACATGGTTTACAGGTTGCAAATGAAGAGGAACATATTTCTACCGAATATATTGTTTGCGTCTTTCAAACAGATGTTGTGTTACTGTATAAGTTACGTAAAGCAAATGTATGGTTAAGGAATTCTAGCAAACCAGTTTACACTGTCGTTAAAAATAGCGTTAACAATCGTAAAATTAGAAAAGTCCGTCAAGTAGCGATTCGTGCTATCTATGCTTTAGGCCTCGACTATGGGGTAGTAAAATGTGGTGTGAAAAGAGGCCGAGATGTTGTTATTTTAAATTTGTTTGTAGATATTGTTTTAAATAAAAGAATGTTACATGCCTTTAAGCAGGCCTTGTATAAACAGGTGCAAAGCTTTTATCTAGCTGAACAAAAACCAAGAAATTTGCTGTTAGGTTGTGATTTAGAATTTATTTTAAAAAAACCGGAAGGAGAATTAGCTTTAGCATCGAATTATTTTCCGATTTACGGTCACGTTGGTTGTGATAATGTTGGTTTAGGCCAAAGAAGGGATCAAAAACCGATTGGGGAGCTCAGGCCTAAACCAGCGCGAACAACTAGCCTTTTAGTATTAGAAATTTACAATTGTTTATCAGAAGCGATGCATAGGACACGAAATACTGCTGTAAATTTTTTAGCGGGTGCCATGCCTTTGCCTGGTTTTCCACTTGGGGGACATATCCATTTTAGTGGTCTTGAGCTCGACTTCCATTTACTGCGGGCCTTAGATAATTATTTAGCTTTACCATGCATTTTGTTAGAAGACGAAGCATCGATTGCCCGGCGTCCTAAATATGGTTTTTTAGGAGATTTTCGTCATCAACGACATGGTGGTTTTGAGTATCGAGTTTTATCAAGTTGGCTACATACACCTGAATTA
>JBDKGC010000034.1:0-5823 GCA_039798385.1 Bacillota bacterium | reverse complement strand
TTATAATATACCTTCCAGAGAAACTGGGTAAAAGCGAATAGTACTCTATCCCTAAGTCATTAAATAACCTATCAATATAATCCTCAATCGCTGGAAACAATGGCGTACTTTTGGGAAAACTACTCTTTATAGATTTTAATATTTGTTGATCAATTAAATAAATTTTAATAATATTATCTGCCATTGTGTTAGGTGCACCATAATGCTCCAAACTATAGTCAAGCACTTTTAGACGACAAGCGTCTGGTATAGCTAACTCCTCTACTCGGCGTGTAATGTAGTCAATAATATTTTTATAAGTCTCAGTCACTTCATCTTTTATAAAATTAAATCTAATTAACTCCGCCTCGTCCCCTGTTGAACTTGGCATAGCGTTTATATGCATTCGTTGATTAAGGACCTGTAGGTAGTTCATCTTGCCTTCCTCTTCTTCTATAGGATAATTAAATTAAAATTAGATCAATACAATATATGACTAGATCGATTGTTCTGTTACACATTTTTTCATTCTACACACCCTATAACGCGGTCTCCGATATGGCATAGAGCCTTAAGGCAGTGACGTTTGTAAAACCTGTCAAAAAAATTACTTGCAAATATTTAACTATAAGTAATACTCTTTTTCACGCAACACATCCTAACAAGCAGTACACACTGCTTGTTTTTGATTAAGAATCTGTCTTAAATCAGGCGCCGCGAACCAATCCTACGCTTAATGCATATAATAGTATAAAATAAATTGGCAAGCTATTTTACTTTAGGAAGTGATAAGTTATGGCGAATGAATTAGAAAACCTTTGCCAAGAACTAGTAGAGATCTCTAAAGATTATGTAGATAAAAAAGAGTTAACACTTAAAGACTTACAGAATGCACTGAAAACAGCACAAACGGTGCGCGCCAACCGCGGTGTACTGGCCTTAAAAGATTATGGAACCATCTTATTCGAAGAGTATATGTCACCGGAAGCGCTACAAAAATTACAAAAGTCACCCGATTATAAAAAAATCTGCTTTAAAATTCTTAACCTGCTAGTCATTACCAAAATTTTGTCAAAGTTTGAAGCTAAGCTTCTATTAAGGTATCTATAGGACTATACGTACGCCATAAGCACTGCTTTCAAATTATCCTAATAACTGTGTTTTCTTACTTGACAAAACCACTGGGTTGCTTAGGCTACGCCTTTTTTAACGACAGAACCTATGTGTGTTATTCTTAGCAACCTAGTGGCCTTGTTTTTAACTACCTCTCTAACAACAAATCGGTTACCTGCCGGAAAATGCGAGTAACGCGCTGATCCTTATCATCCGATGTACCTTTTACGAGCGCACACAAAGTATAGCGTGGTCTCCTATATGGCATAAAGCCTACTATCCACCTGTGATAACTTTTATTATCGACTCCAACTTGTGCCGTGCCCGTTTTTACTCCAAGATCAGCTCGGTCAACTTTTTTCCCTGTCCCATGCGTCGCTACCAGATGCAGCATTTTTTTCAGTGCTGCAATCGTGCTTGTGCGTAAGCCTATTTGTTTTTTTGCAAGGCTTTTAACAAACTTCCAAGGTGGTTCCGCTAAAATATCAGTTACAAGTCGCGGTCTAACTGTTTGTCCATTGTGAAACAGGGTCGTTATCATATTAGTAGCTTGGAGCGGTGTCAGCTGGACATCTCGTTGACCAATACCTGACTGCGCTACAACACCCTCATCTTCTTGTAAATTGCTCGATAAAAAAAGCTGCCCTGGATCTTCCTCCAGCAACTGGCCTTCGAAAACAACTTTTTGCCCTAGGCCTAACCGTTCGGCATACTCTTTTAACCTAGTCCCTCCCAATTTGGCTGCTAATTTGGCAAAGACAACATTGCAGGAATTAGCAAACGCCATGGCAAATGTTTGCTCCCCATGCACCTTAAAATCAGCATCGTGCAAATGATATTTCTCCCACTCCCCACTGCAACGCGCCATCGGTGTATCTAAATTAACCAGTCCTTCTTCTAAAGCAGCAACCGCAACAACTATTTTAAAAATTGAACCAGGCGTAGCCTGCAAAAGTGCTACATTCTGCCAAACATCGTAATCACTAGCAGTACGACGTTTATTAGGACGACTAGCCAGTGCTAAAATATCACCACTTGCAACCTCCTGTACTACCACTGCGCCATTTACCACCTCTTCATTTGTTAAAATATCCTCGATATTCGCCTGGAGTTTACTATCAATTGTCGTGACAATATCAACGGGCTTCTTCTCCATTGCTTGAAAGGACTTTAACTCGGGCGTAATTCCTACCAACGGCTGCATTCTGCGATCCGTTACATACGAAAAAAACTTACCTTGTTTACCTTGTAGAAAGTGATCAAAAGCATGCTCTAAACCAGTAGCACCAATATAACCAGGCTGTCCATCTACATCTTTACTCTTTATCGGCCTAATAAAACCCACCAGCTGTGCCGCAGCGGTAGTGGGTTCATTACGATTATCACCCATATAAACCTGCAATCCAGGTATTTTTAAAGCTGCTATCTCTTTGCCATCCTTTTCAGTCACTTTAATAGGCTTCTTAGCTATCTGGGTTATAAACGCTGGACGAATTAACGTTTGCAATACCCCTTGCAGTGCCTCCGGGGCCACAGCCAATATGCGAGCTAAAGTTTTTATCTTTGCGGATCGGAGCTTAAGCCGTTCCTTTGTCTGTGGAAAAGCAAATAACCTTAAACACTTTTCACCTATTAAAGGCCTCTTAAACCGATCAAAAATTATGCCCCGGCCACTATCAACCACAACCTCATTTTGATGAATCTCTTTTGCCTTCTGGCTGAGATCCACATTAGGCAAAACCGGTTGCTTTAGCAGCTGCATCGCTCCCAATTTGCATAGTAATCCGAAAAAACATAAACTAAATGTCCAGCCTAAAAACTTTAAACGCCTTAGCATACAATTTTAAGCCTCCTATGCTCAGCATGTGCCAAAGAAGAGGCAGCTTATACATTTTAGCTAAATTTTTTTTATTGTTATTTTATACTTACGCTTCTTTGGCTATCTTTTATGTCTTATGCCACTCTTGAAACTGACTCCTTGACAAGGCTTTTAAAATAGAGTATCCTTATACTAAAGAATTTAAACGATTGAGGTGGAAGCGATGGCTGTACCTTTTCGGCGTACATCTAAGACCCGTAAGCGTTTGCGTCGGACTCATTATAAGTTAAAAGCCCCTACAATTGTACGCTGCAGTCAGTGTACAGAGTTTATTGAACCGCATCATGTTTGCAGTCACTGTGGTTATTATAACGGCACAAAAGTAATGTAGCTTTATAGGCAATAACGCTCAGCTTAAGTGAGCAACTCGGTAAATTGGTTTTCTCGAGTTGTTTATTTTTTTTATCAAAGGAGCTAGATCAATGCATATCCTATGTGATCTCGATGGTGGGGATAATGCACCAGCGATGGTGCTGGCTGGTGTTAAGAAAGCTACTAGCACATGGCCAAAACTTAAGTTTACATTGCTTGGCCATGAAAAACCTCGTCAGGCCTTACCCCCCCAAGTTACATATCAAAAAGTTAGTGACAAGATCACAGCAGCTGAACACCCCATTAAAGCTGTGCGAACTAAGGCTAATTCCTCTATTGTCATAGGTTGTAATTTATTAAAAAAAGAGGCCGGCGATCTTTTTATAAGTGCTGGTAATACTGGGGCGCTAATTGCTGCCGGCTTACTACATACGGGTAGAATACCTGGACTTTCAAGACCAGCGCTCGCCCCACTGCTACCTAATAACTCCGGCGGCTCGGTCTTAGTTATCGATGCTGGTTCTAATCCTGAAGCCAAAGCTAAACACTTACACCAATATGCCTTACTTGGTAGTTCATACTTAAAGCATATGCTAAATATAGAAAAACCTCGTGTTGGACTACTAAACATTGGGACAGAGAATGAAAAGGGGTCAGCATTAACGCAAGAGACATTTTTTTTATTAGCCAACGAGACCAAGATCAACTTTGTCGGCAACGTAGAAGCACGCGAAGCATTCACCGGAGCTTGTGATGTCTTAGTCTGTGATGGTTTTGCCGGCAATGTACTCTTAAAAAGTGGCGAAGGGATGGCTAACATTTTACTAGATTTACTAAAAAAAGAAGTAGCTACCAAATTAATCTACAAATTTGGAGCAATCCTTTTAAGACCTGCTTTGAAAAAAATCTATAGCCGCCTTGACCATCGTCAGTATGGTGGTATTCCAATCTTAGGTCTGACTCGCACAATTTTTAAAGCTCATGGTTCAGCTGATGAAACAACTTTCTTTAATGCCATTAAACAAGCTAAAAAATTTATTGATACTGGTCTTAATAAAAGTTTAACTAAAAATTTATGCAACTAAAAAGGGGCCGTTAAACAAATCGATGCTAAGAGCGACCATCTTAGGGACAGGGGTCTACCTGCCTAAAAAACGTTTAACAAATGATGACCTGGCGCAAAGAATTAATGTTGATGATGAATGGATTAAAACAAGAAGTGGTATTTCCGAACGTTGCATTGCAGCCCAAGACGAAGCTTCTTCTGATCTAGGTTATCAAGCGGCACAACAAGCATTAGAGCGTTCCCAGCTTAAAGCTAACGAAATCGAGTTAGTTATTGCAGCCACTATGACGCCCGACATGCTTTGTCCAGCTACTGCCTGCCTTGTGCAACACAAACTAGGCATACCACAAGCTGCAACTTTTGACCTCTCAGCGGCGTGTACCGGTTTTATCTATGCCTTAGCAACAGGCGCGCAGTTTATCGCTACTGGTCTTTATAAACACATTCTGGTGGTTGGGGTCGACTTGTTGTCCCGGTTTACCAACTATGAGGACCGCGACACCTGTATCTTATTTGGAGATGGCGCCGGAGCGGCAATCTTAGGTCCAGCCCAAAATGATGCTGGTTTTTTAGCATATGACCTCGGTGGTGATGGGCAATACGGCGATATCCTACAGGTACCAGCTGGCGGTTCCAAATTGCCAGCCTCAGCCGCAACTGTACATAATGCCCAACATTTTATTAAGATGAATGGAGCAGCCACCTTTCGTGTAGCTGTTCGAGCTTTGAGCACCTCGCTTGAAACGGCATTAGGACGTGCTGGGCTAAAAGGTGAAGACTTAAGCTTACTGGTCCCCCACCAAGCCAACCTCCGCATCATTGAATACGCCGCCAAAAGATTACAACTTCCGCTCGAACGCGTCGCACTCAACATAAATAAATATGGCAATATGTCTTCGGCTTCTGTACCAGTTGCTTTAGATGAAGCGCTTACGCAAGGCAAAATTAAATCAGGCGACCTAGTCGCTCTAACCGGGTTTGGTGGCGGCATGACCTGGGGTACGATTATTATGAGGTGGTCTTAAAATGGGCATAACAGCATTTTTATTTCCAGGTCAGGGTTCACAAAAAGTAGGCATGGGCCTAGATCTTACTAAGGAAGATACCCTAGCACGTCAAACTTTTGATGAAGCTGATCAAGCACTAGGGTACAAGTTAAGCCAGCTTATCTTTAATGGGCCAGCAGAAAAGCTTATGAGTACAGCCTATGCCCAACCAGCTATCCTAACCCATAGTATCGCCCTTTATCGTCTCTTTTGCTCGCTAACGGAGGCTCGGCCCGCCTATATGGCCGGCCACAGTCTTGGCGAATATTCAGCCTTAGTCGCAGCAGGGGCACTTAACTTCCAAGAAGCTGTAAAGCTCGTACATGACCGAGGCTTTTATATGGAAGAAGCTGTCCCAACAAAAACTGGGGCTATGGCGGCCATTTTAGGGTTGCCAAAAGAACCAATTGAAAAAGCTTGCCAAGCAA
>JBDKGC010000033.1:0-14104 GCA_039798385.1 Bacillota bacterium | reverse complement strand
GTCTACTTACTATTAATATAAAAAACTTTTGCAGACAGAACTAAAGTAAAGATAAAAACAATCCTTTTTTCTCTTTACTTTAGTTCTATTTTGTGCTATTATTATTTTAGCTTGAGGGATGTTCCTCAATAGCTCAATTGGTAGAGCATCCGGCTGTTAACCGGCAGGTTGCAGGTTCGAGTCCTGCTTGAGGAGCCACTTTACTTTTATAGTAAAAGGCTCGCTTCCATAGCTCAGTCGGCAGAGCGCTTCCATGGTAAGGAAGAGGTCACCAGTTCAATTCTGGTTGGAAGCTCCAGCGTATAGTGGCCCGTTGGTGAAGCGGTTTAACACACCAGCCTTTCACGCTGGCACACAGGGGTTCGAATCCCCTACGGGTCACCATCTTTACTTGGACGCTTAGCTCAGCTGGGAGAGCATCTGCCTTACAAGCAGGGGGTCGGCGGTTCGAGCCCGTCAGCGTCCACCAGGTATTAATGTTTTATTGGTACTGCCACTTAAGTTTTGGAGGGATACCAAAGTGGCCAAATGGAGCGGACTGTAAATCCGTTGGCAGCGCCTTCGTAGGTTCGAATCCTACTCCCTCCACCACCCCGCTGGGAGGTAGCCAAGCGGTAAGGCACCGGACTTTGACTCCGTCATGCGAAGGTTCGAATCCTTCTCTCCCAGCCACTTTATTGCGAGCCATTAGCTCAGTTGGTAGAGCATCTGACTTTTAATCAGAGGGTCGAAGGTTCGAGTCCTTCATGGCTCACCATGATTGCCAATCAAATAATTTTTTATAGGAGATTACTGGTTTTTGCAGTGATCTCTTTTCAATAATTATCATATAACAGATTTTTATAGCTGTGTTTTTTAAGGGGTGCTGCTAACTTATGAGCATAATACTTATCGACTCTATCTTTGCTATTTTGTTGATTTATATCATCTATAAGCTCTTATTAGTCTTACGTGGTACCCGAGCGGTACTTATCTTAAGAGGTATATCACTATTATTGGCTTTGTTCTTAGTCTGGTATGCCTTAAGATCGTTTTTTCAGTTCCAAACTGAGTTTTCGAAGTTAGTTTTAGAACAAGCTTTTTTAATAGGTTCACTTTTTTTTGCCATTATTTTTCAGCGCGAACTGCGCCGCGCTTTAGAAAGTTTGGGTCGTACTGGAATTTGGCGTAGGTTCTCAAAAAGCAACACAAGTTTATCAACCCTTATGGCGAGCGAAATCACACGAGGGGTCTTCTATTTAGTTCGCGATCAGCTTGGAGCTTTAATTGTTATTGAACGTGAAACGGGCTTAGCAGAATATTTCGAAACGGGGGTTCGCATTGAGTCTTCGTTAAGCGCTGAGGTGCTCCAAGCTATCTTTGTATCAAAAAGTATGCTGCATGACGGAGCTGTAATCATTCAAAATGATATTATTAAAGCTGCTAACTGTTACTTACCGCTCTCCGATAGTCCGTACGTAGATAAAGAGTTAGGGACAAGACACCGTGCTGGCATCGGAATTAGTGAATTGTCAGATGCCGTGGCAGTTATTGTTTCGGAAGAGACGGGCAACATCTCAATTGCCATTGACGGTAACCTAAAACAAGTCTTTACAGAAGAAGAACTCTTATCAACATTATTTAAAGAATTGCAACGCAGCAGATAAAGCTGTGATCCGCTTGCAAGCCGGCACTGCTTGACTTCTTTATTTTTCTTTTCTAAGATAGGATAAAGCTGCTTTTAAACATTGTTAATTTATTTATATAGTTGTTTCCTATAGGAGGAATGATTTAATGCAGGTTCGTTTTGGTACAGACGGTATTAGAGCAGTAGCTAATACTGAACTGACACCAGAATTAACAATGCAAGTGGGTAAGGCCTTTGCTTTTTTACTGAAAAATCAATTTCCAAATAATTTAGAAAAACCAAAGCTAGTAATAGGAAAAGATAGCCGTATTTCTAGCGATTTGTTAGTACAAGCTTGCTCAGCAGGCATACTATCTATGGGTATAGATGTAACAATAGCAGGTCTAGTTCCTACTCCTGCTATTGCTTATTTAACTAAAGAAAAAAATTTTATTGGCGGAATTATGATTTCTGCTTCCCATAATCCTTTTTATGATAACGGTATTAAATTATTCAATGCCGAAGGATTAAAACTTTCTGTTTCTATGGAAAAAACTATTGAAGATTTTATTGCAAACAATAATCATCCGCTTGCCATCGCTGAGAGCGCACAAATTGGCCATCTTCATCCGGGAGATAAAGAGAAAGAGTGTTATATTACTTACCTAAAAGAACTAATTGGCACCGACCTTTGCGGATTGCATCTCATAATTGATTGTGCAAATGGAGCGGCATCCCGTATAGCTCCACATGTCTTGCGTGATTTGGGTGCAGATGTTACTGTACTTAATGCCCAACCTGATGGTATTAACATTAATGACAAATGCGGCTCCACATACCCCGCGGTCATAAGATCTGCAGTATTAAGTAAAGGGGCACACATAGGCTTTGCTTTTGATGGTGATGCTGACCGGCTAATTGCTGTTGACGAAAATGGTGATCTAGTAGATGGTGACACCCAACTTTATATACTAGCTGAATATATGAAACGTAAAAACTTATTACAAAAAAACACGGTTGTTGCGACGGTGTTAAGCAATTTAGGTCTAGAACAATCCTTAAATAAACTTGGGATCACAGTAAAAAGAACTCCAGTAGGTGATAGATATATAGCCCAAGAAATGTTTGAAAAGGGTTATAATCTAGGCGGTGAACAATCTGGACATATTTTGTTAAGAGATCATGCCTCCACCGGGGATGGACTATTAACAGCACTTAAGTTGCTCCATATTGTGAAAGAAACAGGCGAAACACTATCTCAGTTGAGCAAAAATCTTTCTAAAACTCCTCAATACATGCATAATGTTCGAGTCCAGAATACTTCGTGTTGGCAACATGATACTGAGATTGCCAACGTAATTAAAGAAGTAGAAGAAGAACTACAATCTAAAGGTAGAGTACTGGTAAGAGCTTCTGGCACAGAACCCTTAATACGGATTTTAATTGAAGGTGAAGAGAGCGAAGCACTAGAAAATTATGCTAAAAAAATAGCCGAAGTTATAACATGTAGCTGTTGTTCATAATAAAATAGGGGGCTTTTTTATGTGTGGAATTGTAGGTTATATCGGCGCAGGTGCAGCAACACAATTTTTAATGGAAGGTTTAAAGAAACTAGAATATCGCGGGTATGATTCGGCAGGGATTGCTATTTGCGATAAACCAACAATAAAAACTTGTAAATGCTCGGGAAAATTAGTCTCTTTAGTAGAGAAACTAAAATCAATGCCGCTTTATGGCTCCGTAGGTATTGGTCATACACGTTGGGCAACTCATGGCAGCCCTACTGATTTTAACGCCCATCCCCATTTAGATCACACCAATACCTTTGCCGTTGTACATAACGGGATTATTGAGAATCACTTAGCTTTAAAAACGCAGCTTAAAAAACAAGGTGTAACTTTTTGCTCAGATACAGATACAGAAATTATAGTGCAACTACTAGCCTTAGCCTGGAAAGGGGATTTAGAACAAGCTGTCCAGGAAGTAGTCGCTAAACTTGAAGGTTCTTATGCCCTAGGTGTAATCTCTTCCAAAGAACCCGATAAAATCATTGCCGTACGTAAAGATAGCCCGTTAGTAATCGGCGTTGGTACTTGTGGAACTTTTCTTGCTTCCGACATTTTGGCCTTTCTCTCCCATACTCGTGATGTATACATTCTAGAAGATAATGAGCTGGCAGTGCTAACTCAAAACAAAGTACAGATTAAAACAGTTACCGGGGCCCCTATTGCCCGTGATATTTTTGAGGTTAACTGGGATGTACAGGAAGCTAAAAAAAGCGGGTTTGAGCATTTTATGTTAAAAGAGATTATCGAACAACCACGAGCCATTCGCGACACACTTCGTGGGAGAATTATGCATGGACAAGTCGACTTAAGTCAAGAGCTAAGTTTAAATCCTTCCAATATTAATAAAGTTCAGTTTGTTGCGTGTGGTACAGCCTATCATGCCGGTTTAATTGGTAAATATCTGTTTGAAGAACTGCTGCGGATTCCCGCCGAGTGTCTATTAGCCTCCGAATATCGATATAGTTCACCACTTGTAACAGACCAGACACTTGTCATCGGTGTTAGCCAATCGGGGGAAACTGCCGATACCTTAGGAGCCATGCGCCTCGCTAAAAGTTTAGGAGCACAGACCCTAGCGATAACAAATGTGATGGGTAGTAGTATTGTACGCGAAGTAGACCATCTTTTGCCAACTTGGGCTGGACCGGAAATTGCGGTCGCCTCAACAAAAGCGTATACTTCACAGCTAGCTGTTCTTTATTTATTAGCCGGACACTTTGCTTTAGCACAAAAGGATACAACCAAGCTTCCTGCCAGCCTAAAAAATTTAGTTACTAGCTTAGAAGCTGTACCAGCACAAATGGAGTTTATTCTGCAACATCGACATTGGTGGGAAGACCTAGGCCAAGAACTAGCAAGCGAACAAGATCTTTTTTTCTTAGGCCGCGGCCTTGATTACTTAGTAGCCTTAGAAGGCTCACTCAAACTTAAAGAGATTAGTTATATCCACTCTGAAGCCTATGCCTCAGGAGAATTAAAACACGGCACCTTAGCCTTAATTGAAGAAGGTACCGTCGTGATTGGCCTGCTAACACAACCTAATTTATATGATAAAACACTAAGCAACATTCGCGAAACCCAAGCACGTGGGTCTCGTACTATTGGTTTAATTGGCCACGACTTAGACGAAGAAAAAGCCAATACTTTTGAAAAAACGTTCTCTTTGCCAAACGTTGACCCACTCGTAAGACCACTCTTGCTTTCACTCCCCTTGCAACTGATAGCTTACTATACAGGTATTGCACGCGGCTTTGACGTTGATAAACCACGTAATTTGGCAAAAAGTGTGACAGTGGAGTAATCCTGCATGAGTTATGTAGTAATTTTGAATGGGCCCTCAAGCTCTGGGAAAACGAGTATAGCAAAACAATTGCAAGATATTATGGATGATCCATATATTTTGCTGGGACTTGACAACATAATCTATACTATTCCAGATAAAATGAATGATTATAAAGAAGATCTAAAACCGCGTAACGGCTTTGGGTGGAAAGTAAGCTGGAATAACGATGGCGAAAAGTTACAACACTTAACTCCAGGCACATTTGGTGTAAAAATGTACCAGCTGCTTAAGGAACAAGTTAAACTTTTTACTGATCATGGTGTTAATGTTATTGTAGATCAAGTTTCTTTAATAGATGATGATTATGTACAATGGACTGAAAAATTAGTAAATCATAAGCTCGTGGTATGTGGAGTGACAGCAGATGATAAAATTTTAGAGCAGCGTGAGGTAGATCGAGGCGATAGAGTAATAGGTGGATCACGAGCACAACAGCTTAGTGTGCACAACGGCTTTCAGTACGACTTGCTCCTTGATACTTCTATTCTTAATCCGTTGGAATGTGCCACAAAAATCAAAGATTTTATAAATAACACTTAATATCAAGTCTATTTTACCCTCAGGGAGCAAAGAAAGCCATAAACAGCAATCTTAGTTTCAATGTAATCTTGACACTATTCACAAAATTAAATACTATAAACAGTCGATAGCTCCCACTTTCACAAAACCGTTCATAGGTCAGCTAAAGCTAAGTAAACCAACTAATCTTACGGGAGCTTCTGTACCATCTTTTACTTTAAGCGGAAGTACCATTACATGTGCATCCATAGGTGGCATTTTATCCAAATTTGCCATATTTTCAATTAATATTTTACCAGCTCCTAAAAATGCTCGATGTACATTAAAGCCATCTTCTGGGCGATCTGGTGAAAGTGTATCTATCCCAAGCGCACTGACGGAGCGTTGGAGTAAAAGGTTGGCAACCTCTAATGATACAGAGGGGAACACGTGATTGTTGTTATATTTCTCTGGTTTATCCCAATACTTACTCCAACCAGTTTTGATCATGACGCACGAATCTTTTGCAATTGTACCAAACTCTCGTTCAAATGCTGCAACATCGTCTAGATTTACAGTATATCGCTCGTGACACTTGTGAACAACATCGATAATTACACATGACATGCATAGTTCCTGCACTGTAAACTGATGAATCGATCTACCGCCACACACAGCGTGACTTGGTGCATCCATATGGGTGCCAATACCGGCATCCATTTTTATTTCCATAATCCGAAACTTATCTGGACCATTACAGTCAGCATAGTCTAGTTGTAAATTATGATTAAAACCACAACTACCGCTCCAAGTTGCGATAGCTGGTTCAAGAGGATGGGTTAAATCGACAAGCTTATATGGAAACATTGTTAACCCCTACTTAACACGATAAACGTAGCATACACCATCATTATACCAAAGCAACTATCAATACTTTTTTCAGTTAGTGCTTTATTATAGCAATCCTACAATCATCAGGCTCGATATTTATCTCTACTTCTCCACCAATGGGAAAGGTAAAAATAGGAGTAGTATGGCCAAAATCTAACCCTGTTACTACAGGTACCTCTGTTAATTCATCCTTAGTGTTAATAATAAATTTAAGCTCTTCTAGAGTTATCTTTGATTCTGGTTGAAACCTTCCAATAACTAATCCTTTAAGGCCTGATAAATGTTGATGGTGTAGCAGTGACTGCAAGTTGCGATCAAATTCCACTGCATCACTTTGAAAATTATCCTCTAAAAATAAAACCGAGTCGCATAATGAGGGCATAAACGGGGTTCCTTGCAGTAAGTTTAAGGTGCATAGATTACCACCTATTACTTTTCCAGCTGCCCTACCCCTCCTAATAATATCCCACCCCTTGTTAGTGATAAATGTTCTGTTATTTTGATTTATAAACCAGGTATCATTACTCCAGTTAGCCGCCGGTGCAAGCTTAACTGGCTCTTGACTCGTAAAAATTTGCTCAAAATAATTCACTGTATACTCCAAGCCCTCTAGCATCCCAAATGTTGAAAAATGAGGACCAGAATAAGTTACCAAACCTGTCTTCGCATATATTGCGTTCTGCAGAGCTGTGATATCGGAAAATCCAGATAGAATTTTAGGGTTATTGCGGATTAGATTATAATCTAGCTTAGATAATAATTGATTACTATTATAGCCTCCGATAGCTGTCAAAATAGCTTTAACATTTACATCTAGAAAGGCACTATGTAAATCTGCTACGCGCTGCTCTATTGTAGATGAATTAAAGATGTCGCATTCTTTTGCAAACTTACTAAAAGAGACCTTATAACCTAAAGACTCAAGCTTAATTTTAGCATTACTGATATTCTCTTTAGAAACAATACTCAAACTTGTAGAGGGCGCAATTACCCTAATTTCATCACCATGTTTTAACTTAGCAGGGTACCACATATTATTTTTCTCCATTTACGTAATATAGTTAGCAAGTAGTAGCAATTTTTATAGCTAAGATTATTGTAGTACACTTATTTAATCATTACAACGATAATTCGGTTAAGTTGCCCTTTGCTTTCATGCTCTAAAGCGTTTGTCGTATTAGCTAGACGGGTATACTAGTCTGTAACACAATCTTTAGGAGGATCTATGAGCAGTTTAACACAAAAAGAGCTGTCCACTTTGAATACTTTGCTTGGTTGCGAAGAGTTACTAAAAGCCAAATGTCAAACCTACCAGGAGCAGTCTACGGACGAACAAGTTAAATTTTTAGCTGAACAAGCTAGGTCTATGCATCAGAAACACATGCAACACTTATTTCAGTTATTAACAGAAAGGAAGTAACTATAAGGTGCTTACTGCTGACCAAATGGTAGAAGATCTACTGCAAACAGAAAAAAACTTACTTAAAGAATATGCAGTTGCTGTAATTGAAGCGAAAGATTTAGCATTAAGAGAAGGTTTTAAGGCCATAATGCAAGAGCTTTTTGAAGAGCAATACAAAATATTTAATTATATGCATCAAAAAGGGCTGTATCCCACTCCTTTAGCTGAACAACAAGCAATTACGAGCGCTATAAACAAGTGGCAAGGTAAAGTTTAAGTTAAAGGATAAACGGTTATTCAAAGGAGTGCTGGCACACCTACTGCCAGCACTCCTAATTTGTGTAAAAATAGTTAGCAATTTTAAGCAAGCACCGTGCCAAAGAAACCTGTTCTGCATACATATAAATAGATATAATCCTACAATTTTAGGAAGGGATAGAAAACATGCAAAATATAAAATTTAGACTTGCTAAGAAAAAAACAGTACAAAACCCCACTGCTAAACTGGTAGATTATGGTAAGCAGCCCTATGTAGTAAACATAGAAAAAACAACACTCCAAAATGATAATTATCGGACTGCGGTCTGGACTGGTGAATATTTTCAAGTAACCGTAATGAGCATCCCGCGGGGCAGTGATATAGGTCTAGAGGTACATCCGGCAATAGATCAGTTCCTTAGAGTTGAAGGGGGACAAGGTCTTGTACAGATGGGTAGCACGAAAGATAACTTAGACTTTAAACAAAAAGTCCAGAAAGATGATGCCATTATGGTACCCGCTGGCACATGGCACAACGTAACTAATACGGGTTACAAACCACTAAAAGTTTATTCTATCTATGCCCCGCCCCAGCACCCTAAAGGTACAGTGCATAAAACCAAGAAAGATGCCTCAAACTAAAAAAGTTCATGATCTAAATCAATTCTTACGCATAGACCTGATCCATTATTATATTTATCGCATATAGCGGCAAATTGGTTAACCAATCTTCTCTTCTATAATCAGATAGGGACGATCGAATAGCAAGTTTAGGTTTATATTTTTGACAGTAATGTTTTAAGCTTTTGGCCTGTAAATTTTCTTCAGCCTTAACTTCTAATGGTACAATTTGTGACCCTCCCTGCAAAATAAAATCAATTTCTGCTGTCCCTTTTTTTGCTGTCCAATAAAAAGGAGTAGTTTGGGTAACGAGTTGCTGCAGGACATATTGTTCTGTCAAAGCACCTTTAAACTCTTCAAAAATTTTATTGCCCTCCAGCACTGTTTTAAGATCAAGTTGGCTAAAGGCACTTAAAAGACCTACATCCAGAAAATATATCTTAAAAGCTTTATAGTCAAGATAAGATTGAAGCGGCAGTGCCGGTTTTGTCACTTTAGTTACCTTGTACGCCAAACCACAATCGCCAAGCCATTGCAGGGCTAATTCATACTCTCGAGCTCGCGCACCTTCACGAATTAAACCATAGATAAATTTACGATTTTCTTTTGCAAGCTGTGTTGGCAATGAGTTCCAAAGCATTCGCAGCCGCGGAACTAATTCTTGAGGCGCATGTTTTGAAAAGTCCTGCTCGTAAGCCTGTAATAGTTTATTTTGTACCGCGCGCACTTCCGTATAATCCTTCGTATCAGAAAATATGTTTACAGCTTCTGGCATCCCTCCAATATAATAATAACTTTTTAGCAAATCAATATATCTACTTTTAAAAGTTGTAACCAGCTCAAAATCATGTTTATTTATTAGTTCCACTAGCTGTGCTTCACCTTGCGCTTGCATAAACTCTAAAAAGTCCAGCGGATACAATTCTAAAAAGTCAACCTTACCTACTGGGAAAGATGTACCAGGATGCAAAGCCACCCCTAACAACGATCCCGCAGCAACAATATGATACTCGGGTGCCTGCTCGTAAAAATATTTTAAGGAAGTCAAAGCTTCAGGAACCTCTTGAATCTCATCAAATATAAGTAGTGTATTCGCCGCCTCTATTTTTATATCTGCTTCAATTTGAAGTGCCGTTATAAGACGCCCTATACTTAAGTTTCCTCTAAATAACCCTTGCATACGTACATTATGATCAAAATTTATATAAGCATATTTATCATATTGATCCTGGCCAAACCTCTTCATAAGCCATGTTTTGCCAACTTGCCTGGCACCTTTTATAATCAAAGGCTTCCGATATTTATTAGCTTTCCATTTAAGCAAATCATACATAGCACGCCGAAACATACCAGGACCTCCTAGCTATTAATATACCCAAATAATAACAAGCATATACACAAAAGTCAAACGACTTTTGTGTATATGCTTACAAAAAGTAAAACAAATTAAAAGTAAATCCTCATAAACTACTCGCTCTAACTACTGCTGCTTTGCATTATATTGGTTGCTTAGGTTAGTCAAAAAAGGCATAATATAATTATTTTTAACATTAGCTAATGCTGCCAGGTTATAATCGGCATCCGAGCCATTTAAAAATTTTTCTAGTAAAGCTTGTAATTCATTAAAAGCTTGCGCTTGCAGACTTTGCGGATAGGCGCTAACATAACCTACTATAAAGCTCTTCACTGAGTCGTTGTACCACTTACCCAAATCTGTAATGCCGTCCAGCATATGCATTAGTCGATAATCATCGTAGTTGCGCAGATGACCAAATAAAACTTTAGCAATATCCGTAATTCTTTCACCTGGACGTTCTAAATATTCAGCCATTGTTTCATTATCAATTAACGTAGAATGATTAGTGCTTGGGTCAAAAAAAATGTTTACACATTTTAAATCGCCATGAATAACAGATGATCCTAACAAAGAGCCACCTTGTTGACCAATATGTTCCGGCCACTGGTTATGAAAATTAGCCAGCTCTAAACCAATTTGATAATAGACACAGGGTATACATATGTTAGCACCCAATCTATAATCCTGAACAATATCACAAAGGGCCTTGCCGGGCGCCATCGGCATTACAAGTAGATAATGCAGCGCTCCATTTTGATCAGTATACGACAATGTAGCCACGGTAGCAGAGATAGTTGGTAAACCCGGACGTTCATGTGGCCATACGATTGATGCCAGGTAAGGAGATTGCACTAGTTCGTTTAATCTGGTGGCCTCTTCTAAGCCACGAACTGGTTCTTTAACCACATAAGCATGTGATTTGCCCGAACAAGTTGAGGTAACTGCAAACAATTGTCTCGTATTAAAACCTTTATCAGTTTGCATATTTATAGCATTTAAGCACAAAGCACTTTGAAAATCAGGAAAATCAGTTTCACGACCTCGAAAAGCCACTTCCAAAAAACACGGTAATGATTTTTCTGTCAATTTACCATCTTGCAAAGTACATTGCAAAGCCGTGACCGGATGAATAAAAGAACCTTGCTTTTGCTGGTTCATATTTATAGCTTGTAAAGGCACTGGCTCCTCACTACCATAAAACGGAAATCTGGGAAAAAAAGTATTATTAGTACTAGGTACTACATCTCCAAAATAATTCATTTTACAATTACTCCCTATCATGTTTGTTATATTAAATAATATGTAATAAAATGATATTTATCCTAGCTGTGATATAAGAAGCTCTATAAAATTTTTATTTTAAAAGATTAGCTGCTATAATGAAAAAAAGCAGTAAGTGCTATAATTGGAGGAGAAAATATGAACGGCGTGCCTATTACAAGTGGGAAAGAAAAGTTCACATACAAAGATTATCTAACCTGGTCTGGTGATGAACGGTGGGAACTTATCGACGGTATACCGTTCAATATGTCTCCTTCACCTTCTCGAAAACATCAAAAAATCATTGGTAAGCTAAACCGCTATATCGATACTTATTTAGATAATAAAACTTGCGAAGTCTATATCGCTCCTTTTGATGTACTTTTACCAAGCAATAATACAAAAGAAACTTTACCTAAGGATAAACCAAAAAATGCAATAACTAGGGATACAAACGAAAAATTAACTAAAGATACAGAAGAAACACTAACTAATGATGCCAAAGAAGCTTTAACTAATGAAAAAATTGTTAATATTGTGCAACCTGATCTTACTATTATTTGTGATAAAAATAAACTAACAAAAAATGGCTGCACTGGCGTACCTGATCTAGTAGTTGAGGTTTTATCACCTGCCACGGCCAAAAAAGATCGCAATGAGAAATTTAAGTTATATGAACAAGTAGGCATCCGCGAATACTGGATTATTGACCCAACTCACGAAACGATTGAAGTCTTTTTACTAGTTGATAATGCTTTCAAGCAAACCAACATATATTCTAAGAGCGATACATTTAACGTTGGTATTTTTCCTGATCTAGCAATTGACTTAAAGAAAATCTTCCAAGACTAATAAATTTATTTACAATTTAAACGGTTTGATGGCTATTCGATGAGTGATGGGTGCGGAACTACTCCTGAAAGATATAACATAGACAAGTAATAATACGTGTTTAAGGACATAGACTATTAACAAATAGTTTTTATGTCATAAATAGGAGAACTTTTCTATGTTATCACAAGCTCCGCCTCCAAATTTACCAGTTTCTCCGCCTGCCATTGTACTAAAAGCCCCTGAACCAGAAAGATTACGAGCTAACCTCCCCGCTGGATTAACAAATTTAACGGTACCAGCTAGCGATCTTACCCCCGCCTCAAAAGAAGTATCAGAATCAAGACAGGTCAGTCTCTTAGACAAATCAATGGATCTCGCACTGGCTTCTCTACCTTTAAAAACGGTTAGCACGCCCGAATCTCTACCAACTCAAACACCTCTTCAATCATGCTCTAGTTTTTCTGGTCCTTCTTTGTTTGCTTCATTGCCCTATAACACAACCGCCTCTTCTGCATCATGCTCCTCTTCCAGTAGTTCGTCATCTCATTTACACAATGATTTTCAAATTGAGTTAGTTCAAAGAACAAGCTCCGACGAACCAATTATTTTACAACAAATAAAAGAACAGCTCCCGGAAAAAGAACTGCTCGCTATTTTAAAACAACAAACCTTACCACAACTTACACTAAACAAACTCTTTAGAAGAGCTGTCAAATATAATTATAGTGAAGAAGTACTTAAGGAACTAATTTCACAGGGTGCAGATGTTAATAGCATAAGCACTAAAGGAAAAACAGCTGAAATCATTGCGGCTGAGAATGATAACTTACCAATATATATTTTTTTAAAAGATAATGGAGCCCAGGATACAGCTGATAATGACGGGCTTACACCACTCTGTTACGCTGCAAAAAAACCTGATGGCAAAGTTTTTAAATATTTAGCAAACCGTACAGAACCCCACTTTATAAGTTTGCTCCGGGCGGGAGGATGGCGAGCTGCCGGTGCACTCATTACCTATGTTATTATGAAAAATTTGCTACCTTACTTAAACGCCGAATTAAGTGTTGTGGTAGATACTGGAGTTAAAATAGGCTTGCAATACCTTTACGAAAGATTTTGGCAAAAAATACTACATTGTGGTCCCGTTCAACGATGCGTTGTGAACATTGATAACACTTTACGTAAATGCTATCGGAAACTTCCAAAATGCCGCTGGCCTTGTCGACGAAGAAGCACCACTTAAAAATACTATAAAATAAAAAAGACTCGTATACATTTAGGAGCTCTAACAAACGACTATGTAAATTTACCAGCAAAATTTCTAAGTTATAAAGAGCGTAGCACTCCAAATTAAGGACCAGCACAGCACCAAGCTAATATAAAATAACACGATTGGCAGCAAGGAGTGACGGACAAAGCCTTTTGTGTATACTCTTGTTTGGTTATAAATACAAACTCTCTCCACTAAACAACATAGAACAAATGAAATTGGAATTAATAGAAGCGCTCCATTAAACACAAAATCACTTGGACATGGGTCAAACCAAGGCGTACAACACCAGCAAGTATCACTACTATAAAAAGGAGTATAAATTCCAAATCTAAAAAAAGCAAATAACATAAAATAAGTACCTAATGCTAAAGAAAACCGGAAATAAAATTTTTTATTAGCCCGTTTGGGATACGTATCTTGTAGGCCAAAAGCACCAGGCTGGGCACTTGATATTTTTTTATCTAATAGAAAAGAACAAATGAAAGTTACAGTTGCTGCTAAGAACACTGCAATTGCAAAGAAAAAAAAAGAAACTATACTCCACCAATGCTGTCCGATCATTATAACAATCCCGCTCTCCTATAAGTGATTAAATCTACTCATTAGGTTTGGGACTCCCATGTCCCTCAATTAATTTTTTGGAGACTGATAGCGAATGGTTATTCCTATCTGCCAATGTTCCCCGGTACA
>JBDKGC010000032.1:0-8510 GCA_039798385.1 Bacillota bacterium | reverse complement strand
TTGTGGTTTGATTTTGCCGATAGGAATGTCATCAACCGTTACTTGGAACTCACCTTTTTTTAAATGTTTTAGGATTGCTACACTATTGGCACGTTTGATGGCGTTCGCTATGCTGGGGTTTTCGGAATTAATTACCCCAAGCTCTACACACAAACCAGGATTAACTTCTAATTTAACATGGTAGAGCGACGTTCCTTTTTTCTCGATACTAATACTATGGTGCGTTTCTAGTAATTGAATAGCTTGAGGCCCATTGGCTTGAATTGTTTTAATTATTTCCTGAGCTTTTTTTTGAAAATCTTCATATTGACTATGTGCGCGTTCAAAGTCCTTTCGCAGTTGGCTTCTTTCGCTAGCTGGGAACTCTTGTAGAAGTTGTTTGCGCTCTTGTTTTGCTGTTTTTTGTCGTTGAGCGGGGCTGCCACCTTTTTCTCTTGGTAGATCTCTGACATTATCACATGCTATAAGGTGTCCTGTGCTGAGCACAGTAAGACTTGTTAAAATAGTTACTATTTTTTTCATAATTTAAACCCCTCTTTCTTAGTATAAAAACAGTCTATCAAAAATAACTTGCTTATGACAAGCGAGTAACAATCAGCCCTGCGCGCCTTGACAAAATAGCTTAATTTATAGTATTCTAACAACAGATACTTTTTTGAAAAAGTCTGTAATTAAAGAGATTGGTGGAGGCAGGATTAATGGCCGTAAGAATAAGATTAAAGCGGATGGGTGCAAAAAAACGCCCTTTTTACCGGATAGTAGTTGCTGATGCCCGTTCGCCACGCGATGGCAAGTGTATTGAAGAGCTTGGTTATTACAATCCACTCTCAAATCCCGTGGAACTCAAGGTGAATGCATCTTCGGCGGTGAAATGGCTGGAGCGTGGCGCTAAACCGAGCGAGACTGTTAAGACGTTACTACGTCGCGAAGGTATTGGTTAAAACGGTCGAACAGCCGCAGCTAATAGTAGGTTGGATCGTTAGTACGCATGGGGTTCAAGGTGGGGTGTTGGTTCGTTCAACGACAGACTTTCCCCGGCAGCGCTTTACAAAAGGTACACAGTTAAAGCTACGTGACCCAAGAAAGATAATTGCGGAGCAAAAGCTCACGATTACTAGTACGGCACAGCATAAGAAAAAATACTTGCTTAGGTTTAAAGAGTGTAACTCCTTATCCCGGGCAAGTCTTTTTGTTGGCTGTTCATTGCACGGGTTGGAACCTGCTCGTATTTCGCGACTTAAAGGAGAGTATCATATTAACGAGTTGGTTGGTTGTGCAGTTAAGGATTTGGACGGCCAGCTACTCGGTGTGATAAGTGATGTTTGGGCCAAGCCAGCCAATGACGTGCTAGTTGTGAAAGGTGTCACTGGTCAAGAGCTTTTGCTACCATTTATTAAAGCTGTAGTAAAAAAAGTTGATCTTTTAAATAAAGAGCTGATTGTGGAGTTGTTTGAAGGGTTGGTCTAAGGTATGCATTTTGCCATTTGCACGCTGTTTCCCGAAATGTTTGCGAGTGTGCTAGAGTGTAGTATGATAAAACGTGCGCATCAAAAGGGTTTAGTTACTAGTGAACTTGTAAATTTTCGTAAGTTTGCAACTGACCGGCATCATACTGTGGATGATACGCCGTATGGCGGCGGCGGCGGGATGCTGCTCAAACCTGAACCTTTATTTGTAGCGGTAGAGCACCTGTTGCAGGGGCGGAGTCGTACTGACATTCCTATAATTTTACTAACTCCGCAAGGGAAAAATTTGACTCAACGGCGAGCGCAGCAGCTGGCGACCCAGCAGGAGCTAATTATTATATGTGGGCACTATGAGGGTTTTGATGAGCGGGTTAGAACGCATTTAGCAACGGAGGAACTTTCGCTAGGGGATTATGTGTTAACTGGTGGGGAGCTTGCAGCCATGGTGCTGCTAGATAGTGTTATTCGTTTGGTACCTGGTGTGCTGGGTAATGATTCTTCTGCTGCATGCGATTCGTTTGCTGGGGGGGGGCTGCTGGAGTATCCCCAGTATACGAAACCGCAGTCGTTTAGGGGTTTAGCTGTGCCGGATGTGCTGCTCTCTGGGGATCATCAGGCAATAGCAAATTGGCGCCGGGAACAAGCATTACTTCGTACAAAACTAAGAAGACCAGATTTGTTGCAAGATAAATAATGGTGCGAGCGTCGCTAAAAAAATAACGCTACCTGACCTTTTAAGGCAGGTAGCGTAGTTAGGATTAGCTAAAAGTTACTTATTGCAACATCTGTTAGTTTTACAACAGCCACTTACAGTTGCTGGTAGTGGTACTTGTTGTAATTGAAGTACTTTTACTTTTAAGTCCATCACAATGTGTTCATTTATGATGCTGAATGTTTTTTCTGGACATTCGCAGCTAGGTGGTTGACAGCAGTTACCACCGATGTCATACTCTTGGAAGTTGACACATACTAGTTCACTAAATGGTTGTTCATTGTAGAATACACCATTGCTGAATAATTTTTTATCTAGATTTGGTCCGCGACCGCAGGCATCTAAGAATTCAGTGAAGGATTCTTCAGTGCGGGTAAAGATTGGGAATGGACCACAAGGTGGGAACTGAAGTTCGGTAGCGGCACTATAAGGAATGTGTACCGTTGTATGGCGGATGTCACCGCAAAGCGCTTTAGGATTACATTTGTCGATTGTAGCATACTCAATATTTTTCCGAATATGACCGTTTACAAATAATTTAAAGATGCATCTGTGTCCTGTAGGTAATAATTTACATTGTGAAATAAAGGCGTCTTTACGAACTCTTTTTATTTCAACAGCAGGATGTGGTAGCTTTATATCGCTTTGTACACAAATTTGCAGTGTAGGTTCTGCAAGGACGACAGGTACCTTTGCCGTCTGTGGGAAACAAGGAATATTAGAAACCTCGTTTATTGTGCAGTGATCAAGTACACGACAGCCATCATTACAACAACCATGTTCAATATTAGCACAATCTGATTTTTGGATGAAGTCCTTGTGCATTAAAATATTTCCTCCTAACTTTTTAATTTGTGTTACATGAATAGTTTATTAAGTATGCATTAAAAAGGAATGGTACAAAAGACTGTTTTTTTAAAAATTTATTATGCATTAACCAAATAGAAGGTGACAGATCCAAGGAAAATATGGTATAATCACTGTGCAAGATACTTAGTGGAGAGGTGTCCGAGTTGGCCGAAGGAGCACGATTGGAAATCGTGTAGACGGTAAACCCCGTCTCGAGGGTTCGAATCCCTCTCTCTCCGCCACAGTTGGCTGGTGTAGCTCAATTGGTAGAGCACCTGATTTGTAATCAGGGGGTCGTAGGTTCGAGTCCTATCACCAGCACCATACGTGGGGGCGTAGTTTAATGGTAGAACAGAGGTCTCCAAAACCTTTAGTGTGGGTTCAATTCCTGCCGCCCCTGCCAGTCTAGTAGTCTCTAGCTCGAAAGAGCATAGGAGATAATAGGGGTCTGGTTATAAGGAATAGTTGCGTAGTAAAGTGCATAAATAGTAAGTAAGTAGTCTGGCGGCATAGCCAAGTGGTAAGGCACAGGTCTGCAAAACCTTTATTCCCCAGTTCGAATCTGGGTGCCGCCTCCAAAAATGCAATTATATAAACTTACTCCAAATATCGAGTAAGTTTTTTAGTATGCAACTACATACAGGTATGTTTTTGGGTTAAGAAGCATATTATCCATAAGTGGAACAATTACATAAGTAGATAAAGGAGTTTTTCATATGCATAATTTAACCCCGCGGCAACTTACTTCTTATTTAGGTCCTGAATATTACATTGGCTATGGCTATCGTCCAGTCCTATATGATTACGGCAACCCTTATCTTTGGGCTAGTGCTGTAAAAGCATCTTCTAGCGAAGAACAGGAGGTATTACAACTAGAAGAAAAGGCACAGCAGTGTAAAGCGCAGTTTACTGAGTTGCAAATGCAATTTAAGATGCTAGGAAGCAAATATAAACAAGTTTTGGGGTTATAGTTTTGCTAATAGTCTGAGGTGGGTCTATTATAATTTATCTGTAGATATGGAGTGGGATAGTTTATGTATTATCTTCAACAAGCCGGAGATTGTCGCAGTTATATAGGGTTTAACCCTTATATTAAGATAAGTGCTTTAGATTTCGATGCCTTGAGCAAGGATTTAGCTGGAAAAATTAACAACCGTGAGATTACTAATTTAGACGAATTTCGATTCGACAAAACTTTTAATGAGTTAAAAGATCAGTATTTTCAAAATGATAGATTTGAGAAGGCGTCGGCTTTGTACTTTATTCAGCGCCTTAGTTTTATAAGTGCATATCTGCTAACAGATGAACGTTTTTGGTCTACCGTTCGTGGTGAATTGCAGAAATATAGCGAGGGAGATGAAAAATTAACCCCGCAAGAAGTATTGGATATTAAGGATGTTTTTTTGCCGATGTTACAAGATATGAAAAAACAGGGAAACAAAATTTTCAATGATTATTTTACTAATTATGGAGACCGCCTATTGGGATGGATAAATAATTTTCCGCAGGATAAAATAAAAGACCCCTTAGGAACCCGGCGGTTATTAGCGACCGAGGAGTTAGAGCAGTGCCAAAACCTTATTTCACAGTTAGTTTTCCAATTTAATCAGTTTCGAAAAGAGTATGCTAAAGCGCAAGCACCGGAATTATTTCAGTTTTTAGCATCTATGCCTATAACTGTTGATAACTTACCGCAATTTTTAAATTGGTTGAAAGATAAATTTAAGGATCTAAATTTAAATGATCCAGATAATGTTGAACTAAAGAATGCTTTGATGAAGGCGTTAGAGAGCGTAGATAATTTGTTATTAAAAGTGACTGGCTCGAGAGACCAATATCTGGCACAGAATCCAGGGTTGGCAGACCTTCTAGACAAGGCCTTCACAGAGGCGACTTTTGCGATTAATGTTCCGCAAGAGGTTAAAGAAAAATTATATCAGAGTTACAATCTTGCCCGAATTTTTATTGCACCTGCTATTCCGATGCCAGATACAGATACTGCTTCATCTACTATGATAACTGATCCCATTTTTCTTGCTCTCCCCGAAGAAACCTTAACTACTTTTCCTATATCTCCAATACCTCCCTCTGTTGAACCAACACCACCACCTGTAACAAATCTACCCGCAGCAGCTCAACTTGGAGCACGGACCCGTCCGCCTGGATATCAATCAATACGTATGCCAGCTATACCCACGCCGGAGGTACTAGAAGCAAACGCAGCAGCTTTGATTGGTTTCTTGAATCAGCAAATAGCGGCGGCGGCGCCAGCACGCAAAGCTATTGTCGCTGGGAATGCTGTCCAACCAAATTATTTGCGAAAATATGGAAAGTCACAAGCATATCAAGCCTTTCTAAAGGAGTTACAAAAAAAAGGTTTGCTTGTTAACTATAAAGAGTAGCTTATGCGCAGCAACCGTTCTTGAGCGTACAGTTCTTAGTTTGATCAACAGCATATACAGCGGAAAGGATAGTGTCAATGGTGAAGTTTACAGGAGTAGGTGGGACAGTATAAGTAAGGGTAATTGGACCAGTATAGTTTAGCGGTATTGTATAAACAGTACTATTTCTTAGATCCAGCAGATAATGTGCATCACCTATATTAATTGTTAGTTCATTAAAATTGTCTATGTCTGAACTTTCTGTAAAGGCAAGGCTGATGGTTCCATAAAGGATAGGGATTAACTGGTCATTGTGATAGAGAGTTATTGCTGTAGCTGGGTTGGTAGTGCTATAGGTTGTGTTAAGCATCTTAGTCGTAATTAATTTCGTGCTTACCAAGTTATTCCACCTCTTTTCTAAGAGCGTTAAAGTAACAGCAGGCTTCTTTTTGGCTGGGCCTTAATTAAAGCTAGCGGTCTAGGGCCCCAAGTATGCTAGCTGAAAACGGGGATTGGGGTTTTATGCGCAGCAGCCGCTAGCAATACTGGAAGTATTGTTACTTGCAGCAGGTAAGGTGTATACAATTGAGAGAATGGCTGATACAGAGACTAGATTTGTAGCATCTCCACCAGTAAGACCAAGGGTAAGAATATACAAGTTGGTCGGCAAATTAATTATCACTGGTTCTGTTGCTCTTGTTAGTTGTCTATAGAGATTAGTATTAACAAATAGCTCTAGTGTTGGAGTTGTCCCACCTTGATCTATATAACAGAGTGTTAAACTAGCGTTATTAATTGTTGCATAGGGTCCCGCGGGAAGGTAACTGTTATAGATATCTTTTCTTGACGTCGTATTAGTATTATTTAGGGTAGTAGTCAATTTATTGGTAATTAAATGTGTTGCATTGCTGCTATAATCTGCACTACAATTACAGGTCATGTCGCATAGACCTCCTTTATAAGAGCAATAAGAACTTGTCCAAGTGCTCTTTATTTATTAAATGTTGTCTATTACTTTGAGCCATACTGGATATGTCCTTATTCTGATAAAACATAGGAAAATGGGGTATATGGCTGCAACCTGAAAATCTACTTATATCTAGTTAAATCTAGCTTAAATTTATTCTGAAAAATTTGTTTATCGGTTTGACAAAAGTTAGCAACTTTTTTTCTTTGTTTTTCTATTGTTTCTTGAAAAAGTCTGTTGTTAGATGTTGTTTTGTGCTATGATAAGGATACTTTACAGATAAATTTTTTTGTCATAGATATATTAAAAATAAAATCTAAGAGCTGAGAGGTGAGGAGATGGAGGCGTTAATAGATAAAGTATATGATTCTTATCGTGAGAGGCTACAACATAATGGTGGAGATGTACTCGCTGTAGTACTCGATTTGATAGATAGCAATTCGCGCAAGAGTGCCGTGCGTTGGATCGAAGAGATGAGCGATGCAGAGGTGGTCGAGATGCTAGGGCTATATTTACTAGAGCGACTGAAGGCGCGTATGGCTCAAGATGAAGGGGTCATGAGTGCGATCGATGAGCAAGAATGTGAACGGCAGCAAGTATATTTACATTAGTACCAGAGTAGTGAGCTGACGTGTAATATCTAAAAAATAGTATAAAGTAAATAGCTATATAGGATAGCAATGTATAACTAGGATTTTAAGGAATTAGATACATAAGCCGGAGCTTCCGTGGAGGAGCAGCCATGGCTTTGTTACAATTAAGATAACCTTAGATTATATGGGTGGCTGTCCTAATTGCAGGATACTGTAGACCACTAATCTCTTGAAAGATACTTTGCTCCGCTGGTGTCACTGTAGTCTGGGTAGTACATGCGATTAGGTGTGTTGAATTGTAAGGCGGCGAGGGATTACAAGCCATAAAAAAGAGCTCCTTATTGAAAAAGATATAAAGAACCATGATAGTCTATAACCATACAAAATTTTGATGTATGGTTATATTGTTATTTTAGAATAATTATTTTAGGCCGGGGAACTAACGAGCTTTAATATAGGAACACAAGTGAATCATAGCCTGTGCTAGATTCACTTGGTGATTAGGGGGTCAATTATATCGTAAGCTAGGATTTATTTTAGAAAAAGTTATGCACAGCAGCCGGTGTCTATATTGCAATTTGTTGTTTGGCCAACGGCATATACAGCTGAAAGAATAGCAGAAATTGTAAAGTTGGTATTAGCTAGTGGTGCAATATAGGTCAATTCTATGTTGCCAGAATAATTTAGTGGGATGCCGTAAACACAACTACTAAGCAAAGTTAAAGGATATTGATTGGTACCTATCGCTATAGTTACTATTTGCAAAGTCACTGGATTAGCACTGTATGAAAATGAGACGCTGATCGTGCCGTATAGGATAGGAGGACGTGTTTGGTTACTTGCATAAAGGATGATTGGAGTTGCAGGGGTTGTAGTAGTATAGGTTGTATCAAGCATTTTGGTCGTAATTAACTTAGTACTAGTAATCATCTAGAAACCTCTTTTCTAAGCTAGCATAAGTTGTACTACAAAACAGAGATCGAAAGCAGTAATGAGTTCCACTTGCAGTGAAGCATATGTTAGATTCAAAGAAGCTTTTTATGCACAGCAGCCACTATCTATACTGGCGGTGGTTGGATTTGGGTCTAAGGTATAAACGATGCTTAAAATCGCTTTAACAGAAACGAGATTAGGCGCAGTGCCCCCAGTAAGCCCAAGGATTAGCAAATTAAAGGTTGTTTGGAGATTAATTATTTCGGGTTGATTGGGGGTTGCTATTGTTATAAATGCACCAGAAGTAAGATCATTAATATAAAGATTTAGGACGGGGTTTGTATTGGCCAGGTCTATAAAGCAGAGTGTCAAGCTCGCATTGTTTATGGTGGCATAGGGAGGGCTACTACTGAATATATCTTTTTGGGAAGCGCCATCCAGGCCTTCGAGTTGGGTAGTTAGTTTATTGGTGATCAAGTGCGTTAGGTTGGCATTGTTATTTGAACTACAAGGCATCTTGCACAACTCCTCGTTTATTAAATACTAAATTAAATAAATAAAAACTTGTCCAAGTTACATTAGTATTATATGGCGGGTGTAGCTGAAGGG
>JBDKGC010000031.1:0-11892 GCA_039798385.1 Bacillota bacterium | reverse complement strand
AATTTAGAGGAGTAGCAAAAGAGTACGAGTACTTTTGAGGCTGCTAGTTGGTTTTTGTATAGCACTGATGCTGTTAGGCTTTTTTTGGTAGTTATAGGCAGTAGAGAAACAATATCTTGATTATCTATTTTAATAAATTTCAGTTCAGCTAATACTTTTAGCATAAATAAAAGTGAAGCAGAAGAAAATTTTGTAACTTTAGTTAATGTTGGTAAACATGTAGTTAAAGAAAAAATTCTTTTCTCTTTTATTAGTTGGTAACAAGCATTAAAGTCTTGCCTACTGGGTATTTTAGGTAAGGTATTATTGAAAAATTCGTTGCCATAATTAAGATAGACTTCTTTTAATTCAAAGCAGTTTTTGAGAATAGCTTCAAAAAGTTCTATATTAGGTGGGGGAGAAAAAAGTCCTAAGCGTTGTATACTTTTTAGGCCCGAATAGTGCAAGGCTTCTTGCCAAGTTACTGCTTTTTGTTCGCCAATCCATAGCATACCAGTATCTGGGAACAAAGTGTTGTCAGGTACTTGATTACAGCTACGCCAATCGAAAAGTTGCAGCTCATTAATTTTAAAATCATGGAGTAGAAGTTCGGGGGTTAATCTATTTTGCCAATTTGACAGTTGTAATTCACCTAGCAGACTAACATTTGTCTGTTTTGTAAGTTTATAAGCTAAGCTGCTAGGGCGAAAATTAAGTACCGCCAGATTCTTGTTCTTATCACTAACGACAAATTTCAAAAAATTTTTTTTCCCACCAATATTTTTTACTTGCAAGACTTTGGATTTAGCAATTAAAAAGAGAGGTCGTCTATTGCCTGGTCCATGGGGTTCTAAGATTTGTAAGTCTGTTAGCAGTTCAGGATTGATTGCACTTATTTCTAATGTGGCATCGACGCTTTCTTGTTTAATATAATCTTTAGCAGTTAAATTTTTCTCTGCGTAAGCTGAGAGTTGGGCGTGAAATGAGTCGATCTGATCTGGATTAATTTTCAGTCCGGCTGCCATCTTGTGACCACCGTATTGGATTAACAGATCGGCGCAAGCTGTTAAGGCCTTATGTAGATTAAATTTAGGGATACTGCGCCCGGAGCCGACTGCTTCTACTCTATCTTCAGCAATATTAAGGACGAGGGCCGGGCGATAATAAAGTTCTACTAAGCGTGCTGCTACTATACCTACTACGCCTTGATGCCAGCCCTGATCTTTAACCACTATGATATATTGGTGCTGTGCTGGATTGCGTTCTACTTGTGCTATAGCCTGCTTTAGGGTTTTTTCCACTAATAGTTTGCGTTCGACGTTAAGCTCGTTAAGTTCGGTTGCAATCTTAAAAGCTGTAGCTTGGTCAGGGCAATTTAAAAGTTTGACAGCGCGTTCAGCCGAAGCTAATCGCCCGCAAGCATTTAGCCGTGGACCAATTAAGAAGCCGATGTCTGTTGCATCTACTGTTTTATCTCTAATGCCGATCACGTCTAGCAGAGTTGTTAAACCTATTTCATTGAAACTATTAATCTGGCGCAAGCCATAAGTTACTAACACTCTGTTTTCACCGGTGAGCGGTACGATATCGGCTACGGTACCAAGTGCTACAAAGCTTAAGAGTTCAAGTTCAATTTTATTTAATAATGCGGTAGCTAGTTTGAAAGCAACGCCTGCTCCACATAGCTCCTTAAAAGGGTAAGAACATGTAGCTTGGTTTGGATTTATAACAGCTAAAGCTTCGGGCCGTGTTTTTTTAGGTTGATGGTGATCGGTAATAATTAATTTTAAACCAAGCTCTTTGGCATAAGACGCAGCTTCGATGCTGCTGATGCCTGTATCAACCGTAATAATCAAAATTGCCCCTTTTTCGTATAGGTCCTTCAGTGCTCTAGCATGCAGTCCGTAACCCTCTGTTAAACGGTTTGGTATATAGTAACTAGCTTTATGGCCTAATTTTCTTAAGGTGCGTAATAAAATGATGGTACTTGTTATGCCATCAACGTCATAATCACCATAGATTACAATCTGTTCTTTATTTTTAATTGCGGCTGTAATTTGCTCTACTGCTAGCTTCATGTCTTGTAAAAGAAAAGGATCATGAAGCGTCTGTAGGTCAGGATTTAGAAATAAAGTAGCAACTTGCTGACAAGTGATGCCGCGCTTAATAAGAAGCTTTGCAATAAGTACTGATACTTGTAAGTGCTGGCTAAGCTTTTGAACAAGTGCTGCGGGCGGTTCTTTTAATTTCCAGTGACTCTCTACCATCTATATTAGTCAATCCTTTAAATTATATGTAGGTACACAATTATATTTAATATTTTATTGTAAAGTTGACGTAATTACAAATTAGGTTTCTTAAAATAGTCAGCTTAGTAGATCATTTTTAGTTATTATTTCATATACTAGTGCAAATGAGGTGACCCTAAAACTTTGCCAAAGATTGAGCTCTATACCCAAAGTGCTTATAATCCGAAGCGTGTAATTATTACAACCGCGCTACGAGATAGGTTAAAGTTAGCCGTTAAACCAGAACGGTTATATTTTGGGTTAGCCGAGGCTCGCATTGTTGCTGAAGTTGTAGAGGACGAACGAGAATTACTAATAATTACTCCTAAGCTAGCAAAAAAGTTAGGACTGGTGCTGATAAAGAATATAAAGGTCGATTTTCTTCCACGTCAAGCTGCTCTTTATTTAGGTCCTATGCTGGGTATTATGGTAAGTCGTATTAATCAGTATGCAGAGGAGCCTTTTGGGGTAATAAATGAGTTTGTAGAGGAATGTGATCTAGTTGCCAAGAAAAGAGGTATTAAACTAGTTGTCTTTACACCAGAGCACGTAGACCTACAACGAGCTAGACTAGGTGCTTGGCATTCTACCGAGCAAGGATGGTTCTATAACGAGACAACACTGCCACAGGTTATTTATAACAGACTCTCTTCTAGAAAATATGAAGAACAAAAAAATGTACAGCGAATTTTGGCTGGTCTAACCAAGAGATACAATATACCTGTTTTTAATGTCGGGTTTCTTAATAAACTAGAAGTTTTTGAAGCATTTTCTTCTTCTAATTTTACTAGAAAACTATTGCCTGAGACAGCTCGATTAACAAAAAAAGTACTTTATCAATACTTAGCAGACTATGATGTTCTATATCTTAAACCGAGTCGAGGTAGCTTAGGCCGTGGCATTATGAAAGTTACCTGTGAGGCCGGCGGATGGTTTTTAAAATGGCTAGTTAATGATACAGTTAAAAATAAATTTTTTACAAGTCGCAAACTTTTAGCTCTGTTTATTACAAGAAAGACTAAGAAAAATTGTTATTTAGTTCAACAAGGGATAGATTTAGCTGCGATTGAAGGTCAAGCTTTTGACTTTCGTATTTTAGTCCAGCGACGCCCAGATTTCACTTGGCAGGTTACCACCTTGGTAGCTAGGGTATCTAAGAAAGGTTGTGTCGTTTCTAATGTGGCGCGCGGTGCGACAGTACTCTCGGCGAAGGAAGCGTTGCAGCAAGCCGAATTACTTAGCCGTTGCAGTACCCAGGATTTAAAGCAAACTTCATTAAAAATTATGCAGGTCTTTGATAAAGTTATGGCTGGACATTTTGCGGAGATTGGAATAGACTTAGCTGTTGATAAAAAGGGTAAAATTTGGTTGCTAGAGTTAAATGCCAAACCTTCGAAATTACCAAAGAAAAATACCCCTAACTTTTATAAGAACCCAGGACCACGTGCTTCTGTCTATCCCTTAATGGATTATGTCGAGCAGTGTGCACACTTTTAATAGAACCCTGTCAGATAAGTTTTTTGGATATTAGTGTGATATACTACATAACAACCTAAAAATGCAATAGGAGTTAAAATTATGAAGTCCTGTCTGTTGATTTTTGATTGTGATGGTGTGCTAGTTGATAGTGAATTTGTTGGCAACCAGATTCAAGCGGAACTACTGACGCAAAATGGCCTACAGTTTACGGTTGAGTCCAGTTTGCGCAAGTTTTTAGGGATGAGTTCCGCTGATATGCGAAAGTGCCTGCAAGAAGAGTATAATTTCATTTTAACAGAGCAGCTAGCAAATGAATTAGCACACAAGACGCAGCAAGCACTACAAAAGCAGCAAGCTGCTTTACTCGAGCCTATTTGGACAGTGCTTAAGGATGTGCCTAAATGTATAGCGAGTAATAGTTCACACGAGTGGATTAATAAAATGCTGGAGCTTTCAAATCAAGCAGCCGTCTTCCCTAGCAAACAGATCTTTTCGGCATATGAAGTGAAACGAGGTAAACCTTATCCTGATCTATTTTTATATGCAGCCAAAAAGATGGGTTTTAGGCGAGCAGATTGTTTAGTAATCGAGGATAGTATTGCTGGCATAAAAGCTGCTAAAGCTGCTCAAATGGAAGTTGTAGGATTTTTAGGCGGAGAACATACAAAATTTGAGTGGTATAAGGAACAGTTGGTAGCACAAGAAATACCTCTTGTCCAAACAGCTCTAGAGCTTTTGCAATATATAAACAAGGAAGCTATTAACTAAGAGACCTGTATTCTAAAGAATGCCAAGCATTTTAAAATAAACAGATGATATGCTAGTTTTTAGCATTGGTCTTTTAAGTATCGAACTAGTTCTGTAAGTTTAATTTTAACCTGTCTCTGTGCGATTAAATGTTTCACTTGGATACTATGCTCTTGTAGTTCGTCGGGTCCAAGAATTAAAGCAAAAGTAGCTTTGCTTGCAATAGCTTTTTTTAATTTACTCTTAATTTTTTGTAGCTGATAGTCAACTACAGTAGCTAGTTGTTGGCCACGGAGTTCATCTGCTATCTTTAATCCGGCACTATAAACACCAGGTTCAAGCAAAATTAGATAACAGAGTGGACGAGTTGTTTCATCTTCAGGATTTATATCGAGCAAATTTACAATGCGGTCTAATCCTAGACCAAAACCGATGGCAGGGGTTGATGGCCCGCCCATCATCTCAATTAGCCCATCGTAACGGCCGCCACCACCTAAAACGTTTTGATGATTTTCATGTTGATATTCAAAGGCTGTGGCATTATAGTAGTCAAGCCCTCGTACTAGACGGTCTGTAATTTTATAGGCTATTCCCAGGTGCTCTAACTGGTCGGCTAGTTGTTCTAGCTGATTGCGGTCCTCGCTAGTCAAATAATTATGAAGTGAAGGAGCCTTTTGCAGTAGTGCTTGTGTCTCTTTGTTCTTGGAGTCTAAGATGCGGAGGGGGTTAGTTTGCAGTCGTGTTTGCTCTATGGTTGACAGTACTCTGGAATAGGGCGTCAGATAGTCACGCAGAGCTTGATTATATTTCTGTCGAGAGCTCAGATCCCCAATATTATTTAATAAAACGGTCAAATTAGTTAAACCTAAATTTTCTAAGTAGCGATAGCCAAGTGCAATTACCTCAGCATCAGCGAAGATGCCTCTTGTGCCAAATGCTTCAACCCCAAATTGCATAAACTGGCGATAGCGGTCAGCTTGCGGCCGCTCATAACGAAACATTGGTCCCTGATAAAACCATTTTGTTGTAGTGTTAAAAGCATATTTTTTCTGCGCAATGTAAGCCCGGGCTAGAGGTGCGGTACCCTCTGGTCGTAGTGTTAGCGAACGCTGACCGCGATCAGAAAAAGTATACATTTCTTTTTGAACAATATCGCTTTCTCCACCAACACTCCGTGTAAAAAGATCAGTGGCTTCAAAAATTGGTGTCCGTACCTCTTCGTAACCGTAAAGCTGAGCTATAGTTTGTGCTGTATGTTCTATTTTTTGCCAAAGCTTGATGGCGGGAGGTAATAAGTCATAAGTTCCGCGTGGAGCTTGATACATAATCTACTCCTAAACTTTTATAATTTATTTTATTATAGCACTCCTTATAGACGAGATACACTATGTGCATTAAAAATGATACCAAATAAATGGTAGCACAGTTCTTATAAAAATAGGTTGTATAAATTTATTGGTGTTGGCGTGGGAAGACCGAGTATCTTTTGTTCCAGTCTACCTCTTCAGAAGATGCGTATGGAAATAAAGGTTTATACCCGCACATTTCAAATTCAAATGATTGTATAATTGGACAGCTGCCGGTGTCGTAGCGCCTTAATAATTGCATATAATAAGAGGTTACAGCTTTTTTTTGGTTACTATAAATTAGGAATCTTGCCACAAGGTAGGGTTCCTAATTATATTTATATTTAAGGAGCAATGTAAATGCCACCTAAAAAGCGTGTTACCAAGACAAAAGTTATATCGAAGAAAAAAAATAGGCTAGCTTCAAGTTTGGAGTTAATAATTAATAATAAAACTGGTCTTAGCGACCCTATTTATGTTACGATTGTTGGCTTGTCTCCTATAACGCTTTGCCCCAATAGTAAGCCTGGGCAGTATGTGCCAGTTTGGGGGGATTTGGCTGGTAATGTTCATGCTATAAAACAAGGGCAGACAATTAAAGATTTTGCTCAACCTTTTAAGATGGGTGCTAAGTATTATTTGCCCCCCATACGGTCGGGACGAATTTATTTTTCGGTCGGGAAGCCTTTAGAGGGTGCGCCGTACAATGGTGTTTGCAATGGCGGTGGTGTTCCAACACCAGCAGCTAATAATAATACAGATCCGAGCTATAATACGATTTGGGATTTTTTTGAGTACACTTACTTTGGTGACAGTTCCTTAGGAGTTGCATGTTTTAATACCTCGCTTGTTAATGGTTTTGGTATTCCCTATAATATTGAACTAGTTGGTGAGCAGGGAGAAAAAAAATCAGGTCAGTTGTTATTTTGTCGGCAAGAACTGTTTAAACAATTTGAAAGCTTAGGTAGTCCGTTTGCTGATCAGATTGTAAAGCATGAGGGAACGTATATTCGAATCATTGGTCCTAATTTGGGTGTTAGCACCAATCCTGGTTATGGTACGCAGTTTCCGCAAGATTTTTTTACCACATATATTGATCGTGTTTGGAAGCAGTATAAAAATAATTGGAAGCTATACCTGACCAATCTTAAACCGGGGGTTGATGCTACCGGAGAAATTGTAGCAAGCATGGGGCGAGATGTTTTCCAATTTAAGGCTACAAATGGTAGCACTTATAATATTCAGAAACCGACTTCCAATGAGGTTTTTCAATGTAATGGTGTCTTTGTACAAACGGGGTCGGATCCAGTAGACGGTACCATAAAGGCCGTTTTTGCCGCAATGTTTAATCGCACGAATCTTTTAGTTCAAAATGCTGGGGCGCATCAATGTGATAAGTCAACATTTTATCTCAATGCCCCTGTCAATGAGTATGCTAAAATGGTACACGATCTTAGTTTAAATGGTTTTAACTATGCTTTTCCTTATGATGATGTCTGTGATTATAGTTCTACAATTTGTGATCCTAATCCGACCTGCCTTACTATTAATTTGCAACCGTTTAATTAGTGCCCAGCTTAAATTTAATCCTAAAAAACAGTTTGCTGCTTGATTATAGCAAACTGTTTTTTAGTTCTTAGGCTCCAGTCCACGCGCAGTTGCTTTAGGTAGAGTAGTATAATAAAGATATCTGGTAGAGTTTCGCAAAAATTATATATTATAAAGGAGATGTGATAATGGACCAAGCACCATTAGTATCTATAGGTTTACTAAATTCTCAAGCAGGTGACGGAATCTATAGTGGAACGGTTACGATTGGCGATCAAAACCATATCCAAAATGCAGGACGTTTTCAAATGACAAATATTAGTGGCTCTCATAATAATACTGACGTTTGGTCTGGAGCACTGGTGACAGCACAACTATGCTCATCCTGTCATAGTGATTATACTTATGAAACAGGGTCTGCGAGCAAAACCGGTACTACGGTAGGTATAAAAACGAGCGAACTTAAAGGTGTAAACTCCACCTCCGATAATACTACTACAGTAGGTAATAAAACTGAAGTCACCGCTAAAGAGAGTTCAGAAATAACAAGTATTAGTAATTTTGGTAATTCAAACAAGGCTGTTGTTGATACTGGGGCAAAAGTGAGTAATGTTTCTGTGGTAGGTGAGCAGCTTACTACGAGCTTTACAGGGGAGGTAACATGTCTAAATGTAATAGGTGCGTGTGGTGATGAAAGGATATTTACTGCTAATGATTCTAACAAGGTTGTTTTAGGAAGTAGTACGCAGAAAGTAGATGTGACCAACGATTTAACCGTGGGCGGCAATATTGTTTTATCTAACGGTTCCTCCATTATGTGTAAGGGTGTACCACTCCTTACCTGCTCTTCTAAAATTTCTGGTACAGATCTTAGTGAAGACAGACCATGCAAAATGTATGAAGAACGCTTGGCTGTGCTCGAAAGAAAGGTAGCAACACTTGAAGCAAGTTTAAAGGCAGATTAGGAATTAGTTATCATTGCCATTTTAAAAAATAATTGGTAGACTCCCACTTAGTTATGAGTTGGGATAAGTAATTAAACCAGGATAGGAAAAGCGGTAGGTTTGGCGGTAACTTGATGACCGGCAGACGAGGTGGGTTCTGGCATAAGTTTTTTATATTTTGTAATAGCACTTGCGTTTGAGAATTGGGTATTTCAGGTAACGTCTGTAAATGGGGATTATAATTATACATAGAAGGCAACTCCTTTTATTTGTCATTGCTGCTAGTGAAACTCAATACGTTTTATTGTTATGCCTAAGCTTTAAGTTGTAGCTGATCTATATAATTGTACGAATTAAACGTCATAAGATAAGAAAAACAAGTTTACATTATGGCTAAATATAACAAAACTTGTATTTATTTGTCGTTTAGTGTATTATGTCTTACGAGGGTTATTTCAAGGAGCGATACAATGATTGAAATGCATGATGTACGTAAAGTATATGGTAATGGTGTAGCTGCTTTACGTGGTGTTACGATTAAGATCGAACCAGGTGAATTTGTTTATATTGTCGGTACTAGTGGTTCGGGTAAGAGTACATTAATTAAACTTATGTACCGAGAGGAACACCCTACTACTGGTGTTGTTTTAATAAATGGTATTAATGTAAACAGGGTGCGCGATTGGAAAATACCATATCTGAGACGCAAAATAGGAGTGGTTTTTCAAGACTTTAAACTTTTGCCTAAAATGACTGCACTGGAAAATGTGGCTTTTGCCGTGGAAGCAGTTGGACAGTCACGCAAGAAAGCGTTACAGCGTAGCGAAGAATTACTGCAATTAGTGGGACTGCAGGAGCGGTTAAACTCTTTTCCTAAGGAGTTGTCAGGCGGAGAGCAGCAGCGTGTCGCTATTGCACGCGCCATAGCTAACAAACCTGCTTTTGTTATTGCCGATGAACCTACTGGGAATCTTGATCCAGAAAGTTCATGGGACATTATGTATTTATTAGAAGAGATAAATAATAATGGTACAACTGTGGTTATGGCTACCCATAATCGTGAGATTGTTAATACGCTCCGTCAGAGAGTTGTGGTTATTGAACAAGGTTTAATCGTGCGTGATGAACAGGGTGGCGATTATGGCTATGATGACTAGTATTTGGTTTAGACACTTAAGAGAAGCTTTTTTTGGTTTTCGCCGCAATTTGTGGCTCAGTATGTCGGCTGTTTCTGTGGTTGGTGTTGCGCTCTTTATCTTTGGTTTGTCCATGGCTATCTCGTGGAGTGTCTATCAGATGTCAAAGGAGATAGAAGTTGGTGTAAAGGTTGTTTTGAAAACTAATGATCACAGTGCCCAGCGACAACTACTACAGCAAGTTGAAGCAAGACCTGATGTAAAAAGTGCCGTTTTGATTCCAAAAGAGGATGCTTTTACGAAGGTACAAAGTGCTTATGGTGACCGATTAACAGGTGCCTTGTTTAAAAGTGCTGATAAACTATTAGAACGTTTTCCTGATTTTATTGAGGTTTTTCCAAAAGAGGCTACAGTGCGGGGAATCAATAGTTTAGAAAAATATCTTAAGGAATTAAATTCGCCTTTGATAAGCGATGTAAAACCGGTAGGTGGAGCATGTGTTAGTGAATTGGTTACTTTATCAAGGTCAATTAGTATTGGTTTGTTGCTCTATGCCATAGCTTTAGCTGCTCTTTCTGCTTTTTTAATTTCGAACGCTATAAAATTAAATATTACAGCACGACATGAGGAGATTGAGATTCAGCGGTTGGTTGGAGCAAGTAACTGGTTTATTAGATGGCCGTTCTTGATTGAAGGTACTTTTGTGGGGTTTGTAGGTTCTATTGTGCCTGTTCCAATGTTGGTCTTTACTTTTTATATTTTCAAAAATTTTATTGCTAAATATCAAATGTTCAGTATTGGTTTAAAACTTAGTACCTTGAATTTATTGGTTGCAGGTTCTGTTATTTTTATGGGGATTGTAATTGGGGCCTTAGGTAGTATAATTTCAGTGCATAGGTTTTTAAGGAAATAAGATTATCTTTAATTATTTTTTAGAGGGAAGGGTAATGTGTATTCAAAAAATAACTTCAAAAAATAACATAAAAAAAACGTTAATTGGTTTAGGGTTGATAGGTCTATTCTGTTTTGAATCTGCTGATTCGCATCTTGATCTGCGAAAAAATCGTCAAATTCAATCGGATCTTTATAAATCTAACGAACAAGATGAGAGTAAAGAAGAAGCTTTAATGCAGAAGATTAAAGAGGGTAAGAGACAAATGTCGATCTTGATAAAAGAAGCGGCGCCCTTAGAGGAGAGATATCTTAGAGTACGGCGGGAACGAGATGAAGTTTGTAATGCTCTTGTCAAATGGTTGACAGACTTATACGGAAGTGATGCCCATAGTTTCTTGTTTGAAATGCTCAGATCAAAGAATTTTCGTGATTTAATAACTAGAGTCGATATTATTCAAACCGAGTCAGCACTCTTTGATGAAAAATTAGCTGAATGGGACCATGCTGTTGAAAAAGAAGTAGAAGCTAAAAGTTTTTATGATAAACAAATGGATAAAACAACTAAGTATTTAACAGAACTGAATGAAGAGTTAACAGTTATTGCTAATCGTATAAAAGATCGTGAGAAGCGTGCCAAAGCATTAGAAATGCTAGAGGAAGAACATAAAGATGAGGCTCGTAATCTTAATTTGGAAGATTTAGCGAACGGAAAGTTATTTAATAGGTTTTTCTCGGTTAATCAATTTCGTTGGCCATTAAAAGGTGCTTATATTTCTAGTCCCTTTGGCTCGAGTGCTGGTCGAAGGGACTATCATACTGGTATTGATACCAAGACTGTCCCGGGTCCCGCTGGTTATGGCGCCCCAGTTTATGCGGCGGCCGATGGGGTAGTAGTAGAGAGTCGTCCGTCTAGTGGCTATGGTTGGTTAATAAGGATTTATCATGGTAATTATAAAGGTAAGAAAATCTTTACTTGTTATGGCCATAGTGATCCGCATCAAGTAAAAGTATTTCGAGGTGATTCGGTCCGTAGGGGTCAGCAAATTACTAGTGTCGGTAATTCTGGTATATCAACTGGACCACATCTACATTTAGAAGTTCGTTTTAATGAACAAAAAGTAAATCCACTTAAATACATGCACCTTGCATAGGTTTAATGCTAATAATTTTTCTGACGGTCTTTCCACCAGTTATCCCCATATGAAATGGTTAACTCTTCGCCTTTTTGAATGGGCTTGCAGGCGGTGAAAATTATAAATCTTGGACCATGGCTGTAGTATTTAAGGTTAGGATCGTCGGCATGATTATATAGGGATCCGTAGCCTAAGATTAGGGTACTATGATAAGGGGCTACGTGTGAATTAAAAACATAATCTAGAAATGAGCAGCTATCTTTGCTATGATCATGGATACATGGTGCTATTTCAACTATTTCAGTTGGGGTGAAGTCTTTACCAGCAAAAACCCCTATTCCGTGTGATGGTTTTAATTCAAGATGTTGATAAAACGAATTATACATGTATAATAATCC
>JBDKGC010000030.1:0-4587 GCA_039798385.1 Bacillota bacterium | reverse complement strand
GTTTTTTATATGTATAATTTTCTTAATGCACCTTCCCGGCAAATTAGCAGTAGAAATCTAAGTCCTTCATGCCAACCCTTAACTCCAGAAGAAAAGCAAACTTTAACACAACCACGAAATCAAGCATTGTTAGATAGTTACTTTGAATTTAATGCTGCCATGAATGATTTGCTATCCCTTATGGCTCAAGCAAGAGAAAGCAGCTTAAACATTTCGGCAGCCCTAGATTGGTATAGCATCGGGCGTGGTGGATTTAATCTTTTATCAGGCTTTTGTTCAGCTGCTTTAGGAAGTGCTTTTGCAAGAACAGAAAGTGCACATAGCACTATGAGGGGATTAGAAGGACAATCACAAGAAACAGGTTTAGTTCAAACCCAAGTATCCGTACCAACAAATGTACATGACAATCAAGTAACCATTAATATTGCAAATAGATGCACTGGTGGCGAGCTTGAGGAAAATCGTAATCTGTACACATCACCTGCGTTTCAAGCAATACAAGCTGAATGTTCTAGTACATCTTTAGAACCTGCAGCAAAACGTCCTAAAACAACGAAGCCTACCGTAGCTATGCCTTCTGAAAGCACAACGCCTCTGGTAAGACCTGAGTCTCAAACACAAGTCTTGCCAGCACAACAACCAACAACACCTCCTGAAACAGCCATGTTATTTGAAGTAATAAGGCAACAACAAGAACAACTACGACAACAACAAGAACAACTACAACTACTACAACAATTGATTCAAGTACATCCATTGTTTACAGTAGGTGCACAAGCAGTCCCACCTACAGCTAAAAAAAGGGGTCGGCCTAAAAAACCATCACAAGCAACAAGCTTAGCTGCTGCGCCGGTTCTAACAAACGTTCCAATAGGTACTAAAAGAAAAAGATAACTGCCTACATCTGAAAGTATAGTTCTAAGCAAGTTAAACTTTGCGCGAGCAACCAGCTGCTGTAATAAATGACTTAAATATTCCTTGCGTCCATTTATCATTACCAAACATGCGTTCGGGATGCCACTGAACTCCTATCACAAACCGATGTTCAGTACTTTCAACCGCTTCCACCACCCCATCAGCGGCATAGGCTATAGGGGTTAAGGGGGGGGGGATTTTTTTTAAAGCCTGATGATGAAAACTATTTACCTGATAAATTTTATTTGCAGCGTCTGGGTTTAATTTAGAATTAGGCGCTAACCAAATACTGTGACTTGCATATTTCCCAGCTGCTTTTTGTTTATGCTCCAAACTACTTTGCTGTTCACGACAAATATCTTGATATAGTGTACCACCACAGGCCACATTTAGTATCTGACAACCACGACATATTCCAAAAATAGGTTTATCGCACTTGAGCATCAGTTTTATTAACTTAAGCTCAAATAAATCACGTTCAACATCAACTTCTTCTAAACCAATTAGCGGCTGTTCGCCATACAATAGCGGCTGCGGGTCTTGCCCACCCGTTAACAGCAAGCCATCTAAAGTGGATACAATCTCTTTTAAAATTAGCTCCTGCTGCGTGGGAGCTAAGATAAAGGGCAATCCATCCGTTTTAAATACTGCTTTAGTATAATCACTTTTTAATTTTAAAATTTGTTGCTGATCAACGGAAGTAGTCAAACCGACTATTGGCCGCATATAATTACCTTGGTGTTCTCGTCTCTGCAATTTGCTTTACCTCTTGTAACCGTTTAGTAATAGCACTAAAGACTCGTTCCTTTGAGAATTTAGTCATTATATCCGCACGCCCTCTTGTGGCCTTCGCACAATAAAATGCTGGATCATTAACTAGTCGTTCCATATAATTAGCTGCTTGCCTTATATCAGGCTCCGCCCATAAAGCTCCCGCTTCATACGGCCCCCATGGCTGCTGTAGCTCTTGTAAAGTATAATCGACCAAACAGGCATTCTCTTTAGTTGTAAAATCAGTGTTACCCGACCAATTGGTACAAATTACCGGTTTGCCACGTTGCTGCGCTTCGACCAAGACCCGGCCAAATCCTTCGGCCCGATGCAAAGAGACAACAACATCAACAAGAGCTAAAAAAGCATCAACTTCCTGGTCTGAAAAATTTTCATAAATAATTTTTATATTCTCGCTCCCAGCGACTACTTTTTCTAAATCTCTAGCTTCCTGGCTACCTAACCCGGACTTTTTCAACTTAATTAGTAACTGTACGCGTTCGTCAGCGGGAGGAAAAGCTAATTTAAAAGCTTTTATAACGGCATCAGGATTTTTCCGCAAACGGCAACTTGTAGCATCATACATCATTAAAAAAATAAATTTATCAGGAGCAAGTTCAAAATAATCACGCCCAACCATAGGCAGCCTTTGCTCTTTTGCCACCCAGGACGGCAAGTAATAAACAGGCGTTTTGGTAACTTGCTCGATACTTTCTTTAATAAAGCTGCTAGCGACCCAAAACTCCTGGACAACGTTACAGAGCGCATAATATTTAGCCGGCAAGACTGGCTGTTCCCAGAACCAATACGCAATATTATAACAAGCACAAGCCGCAAGCAAGTCCGGCGGTGGCATAAGATGCGGGGCGCCATGCCAAATATTAACGTCAACTTGTTGCACCGGCGCCTTATGCGCCTCCATTAAATCTAGGAGCACGACGCTTGAACTATAAGCTCGCAATGCTGCCTCTAAATTGTCAAGGTCACCCTTTAGTCCACCAACAAAGTTTTTTAAGCCATAACAATTAATTGAACAATCATTCATCCGCTCGGTCATCCTAAATGCTATGTTGTTTGATTGAGATATTAGCCGGTTCCACACCGAGTCGTTCTTGAACTAGGTTTATCAACTTCACAGCTGCACTTGGCACCGTCTTACCTTTTACATTGACAACAACACAAGCTCCATTTTTTATTACTGCTGTCTCAAAGCCCCTGCTTTTTAGGAAAACCTCAAGTTTTTGTTCAGCCGGGTTACTATGGCTTAATGCACAGAAACTTTTATGGGCTTCTTTAATCTGTTGTTTGTCAACCCCAGAACTTGTAAGCATATCAACATATTTTTGTGAAAGTTGGGCCCGGAAACTACCACTTGTTACATCAAGACTACGATTAGTCGTATGTTTACTCACCTCTACAGCATCTTTCTTGTCAGGTGCTACCTCTTGCAAGGTTAACTGCAATCCTTTAAAGTTTTCATCCCCCACAACAGCTTGCTCTAGTTGCGTAGCTGGCTGCACTTGATCACTCGTCGCATAGTAAGCAGATAGCACGACCATTAAGCTAAGGAGCGAGACAAGCCAGACTGTTTGTTTACTTGTTTTCATCTTTAAAAACCCCTCCTGAAATGCTAAAGCTGTAGTTACTTTATATTATGTACAACCAGGACAAGGTATGCCTAAAACCCGCATACCTTGTTGTGTGAAAATTATAAAGATTTACTTACTTTTTGCCAGGATAACTTAAAATCTCTAACAACTTTTGCGCTCGTTCCGTTTGCCCTATTTTATTTAAATAAGCTAATCTAACAAGCGCCTTAGCTGGGACCTCAACAGATGAGCTACTTGCAAGTAGTATTTTTGCAGGTAGTTTTGTGGCTATAGCAGCTTCCGGTAATAACGAAATAACCTTTTCTTTTAAAGCAGTAGACGCCCACGTGCTATACCAACTCTTTAATGTATCAGGAAGATTTTCTAAAAATTCCCTTTGCGTTAAAACCGTCTGAGAAAGAGGTGCAGGTACTTGGGGAGAAGGCATAATAGCCACAGGTACTTCTTGAGTATCCATACCAGCTATAGGCAAAGTTGGTAGAACAGGGACCATTGGCTCTACCCCGGGGAGCGCTGGTGACTCTGAGCTAACTGGAATAGGGCTCGGGGATACAAAAGTTGGTGCTATTTGAGAAAGCACACCAGACATTTGCGCTAGCTGTTCTTTAAGTGCCTCTACCTCTGCTTTAAGCTGAAGTTCTGCTGGAGTTGGACCAGCTAACGTAAACGTCGATCCTTGAGCAGGTGGCCCAAAAACTTCTTCTTGAGGTGCTTCATTACTCATAGAAATGGGAGAAAGAGGTGGCCGTGGTGTTTCGGGCATATAGTATGGCGAAGCCGGAATTGATCCCTGTTCTGAAATAACTGTTGAAGGCGGAATAGATGGCACAAAAGTTGGCATAGAAGAAGCTTCGGAAGTGGGAGTAGAAAATGAAGCAGACGGAGACCACGGGGATATTGGAGATAAAGGTGATAACTCTTCTTCCCCTCGCTGCGCTCTAAGAGCTGCTGCTCTTTCAGCTAGCTCTTTTGGTGTCATTGTTCTTATTTTTTCAGTTATATCTCTTTGAGTCTGCTCTATTTTTTCCCCTAGACGTTGGAGATTAGCTTGCATCAGCGTGTTAGGATTGACTCTTGGAACTAACTGCGTAACTATTGCACCGAAGTCCCTGCGACTTTTAATAAAAGTTTGTACTGCTTTATGCGCAGTTAGCTGTGTTAGTTGGTCATTAATTTTTTTTAATAATCCTACTTGCAATTCTGTTATAAACGGTGCTTGTATTATCTGTACTCGCAATTCATCCAAAAGTTGAGCAAGTTGTTGCTCAACTTCCCGGTACAAATGTACTCC
>JBDKGC010000029.1:0-3640 GCA_039798385.1 Bacillota bacterium | reverse complement strand
TTTGGAAGGACTTTTCTTAACTTCCGTACTATTATCAGTCTCGGTACGCCGGTGAAATAAATCTTGAATCCTTTTAAATGGCACTCGCTGCTTCGAGTGATCCTGATGGGAATCACTTACTTCTTGAGATAGTAACGGATCGTGTTCATCAACTTTCGGCTTATCGACGGCACGAAGAACTGGTATAAAGCAGTTTCCTACACATCCAACAGTTAGTACCATAATTAAAACAGCCTTTTGTTGCATTTAAAGCAACCCCTTTAGCTTATTTTTAATATTGGTTATTACTTGTTTGAAAGTGTATAGGATATAAACTTGTTTTGTCAATGGAAATAATATCTAAATAAACCAATTTATTCCTATGGGCTTGCGGTAGTTTTCTTTCTTTCTCCGTTCGTTCTTCCTGCTTTTCACCTCATTCGTAATGTTTATTTTTTCACTGCTTTTTCCCTAGTTTTATTCTTTACCGTTACAACTTCTTGCTTTACGCAAGATGAACAAAGTTTAGCATACCTAATACAATCCTGCTCGGAGTGCTCCTTTAACATCGGCCACCATCTTAGTTTACCAGGTGGCAAATTAGCAGCAAACTCTTCAATTTCTGGTGGTAAATTACCAACCACAATAAGTTCATGTTTCGCTAGCGCTTCTTTATCATTTATTATCTCTTTTAATTTCTCAAAGTAAGGCTCAGGAGCCTTGCCATGTGCAATCGGAAAAATTAGTGACACTTGGTCTTGATCGGCAGCCATTACGGTCACTGTTTGCCAAAGCGGGTCATTCTCCGGTTCTTCAAATATTTTTGGCTGATTCAGACTAAAGTCTAAGATAGGTAAATTTAAGCTGTGCAGCCGTTCTTCGATTTTAAGCCGATAATACTGCTCCAGCATCGCACACAGTTGCTGGATATGAGCATTCCGAGTAAACGTCGTATTTTCACCAAACGCATGATCACCATTACGATACTGGACATAGAGCAAGTGTGGAATCCGAACATACTTTGTCGTTAAAAAGGTCCGAACTAAGAGGTCATAATCGTCAGCTACGCTAAGACCAGGCCGGTGACCACCTATTCTCTGATAACACTCCTTGGTCCAAACACGTGGATGATTCGGTAAACCAATTAAATGCCTAATTGTCATCCAATTTAAATCTGGTACACGGGCAACTATTTGCCAACGGTTCATATGCGGCACAAAGACGCAGTAGTGAACACCAAAACCAAATCCAAACCCCCAGTCATACGCATGTTCGCGCTTAGTCTCCCAGTATACCTCAGCGGACTCCCCAAAAACAAACCCACACTCTGGATGACGCCTAAAAGCCTCAACAATGCGTTCAAGTGCCTCCGGCATTAACTCATCGTCATGATCTAACTCCACAAGAATCTCACCGTTACATAGACTAGCGGCGTCTCGTTTAACTTTACCTATATACCCCTGATGCCTATTGGCTCTATAACAAGCAGCCCGCGGATCTTGCAACAGCTTAACATGCTCCGCATGCGCACTATCAGAAGTGGAGTCATCCATTACAACCCACTGCCAATTACTATATGTCTGGTTTAACAGCGATTGATAAGGTCGTCGTAACTTCTCTTCTGCGTTATAAGCAGCTGTAAAGACTGAAACTAAAGGATTTATAAATTCATTTACCATCAGCCGCGGAGGTTTCTCAGGCAAAAGCTCTGTGGCATTTAGCCAACAATTATATAGTAAATGTGGCTGAACCTCATCACAATGGTCGTAATGCAACCAACGCACACGCTCACAATAAGGTAACGACTGCAGGTGTTTAAACTCAGGATCAAGATCTTGTCCACCAATTGAAACGTAAACACACGGTATATTAGGCATTATACTTATCGGATGATTCGCATCCGCTAAAATTAAGGTCGTAATATGATTACTCATCAAACGTTCAATCATCTTTTTTCTGGCCTGGTCTTCTGGCATATCAGCTTTAAAACAAATTTGTGCTAGTAACACAATAGGATTACCCATACCCACACCCCGTTTCTTTAACAATCTACCGAGTAATGATAAGCAATACAATACTCTCCACTAGAAACCGTACTAATAGCTGCTAATTCAGTCTTATTATTAAAATCAAGCCCCGTGTACTCTACCACTACTTTATACAAAACAGTAAAAGTCTTTGCAATTGTTTGATCCTTTTCAATTAAAAAATAGTAATCATCATTGACAATAACGCGCACTGGCAAATCACCTGTTGTTAGTAAAAAAGAAAGACTCCCACTTGATTTTTCAGGCACATCTACAACTTCCCAAATAACTAAACTTCTAGTAAAGCTATCGAGCCTAAAACTGCCTGACATCGTATCTTCGACCATCTGACAACTCTTGGGCTCACGCCGACACTCCAGAAAAAAGCAAGGATTAATTTTCTTTAATACACGCTGTGGTAAGCAACAGATCTGATTTTTCATTACTGACTAGTCTCCTAATTCACAAACAATTTCAGCCATAAAGCTCCTATTAAATTAATTTATGTAAGCCGCACAAAATTAATGCCAATTTTGTGCAAAAAGTTCGAGACAATCTTGCTACTTATGCATGCAAGTCATCTCTCATGTTTAACTACTTATTTATTACTTATACTCATCTGCAACTTAAATTACAATTTAAATTAAGATCGATAATATAGTGCGTAATAATACAATAATCACCTGAACTAACTATTGAGGATCCTGGTGGCCCAGTAAAGGCAATAACTATTTTATTTAAAACATCAAAAGTTTTACTTATAGTGCGATTTTTTTCCACATAGAAAAAATAATCATCGTTTACAATAACCTTGATAGGCAAACTACCTGTCGTTAACAAAATAGCAATACTACCACCTGTTTGTTGCCTCATACCTACTGCTTCCCAGACCACCAACTCTCTTGTGTTATCATCAACAATAAAAGTGCCCGAAATAGTGTCTTCTACGGCCTGGCCACACTTAGACCTATCTTTATCCGGAAAACAACACGGCTTAATCTCGACTGGGTTACACGGTGGACAAAAATTAGGATTCATGTTCAATCTCCTCACTGCTATTTTATTTATATTTTTTTTATTTTTACTATCATATGCCAGTGATAATTTTATACTTAATAACATTGCCTAAAATCAGGCCTATTTTTGACTTTTATATCATTACTGAATTTATACACTTAAACATATACTGCTGTAAAACACTGCCGAAGGAGGCTCTAACATATGGACGTAATTAATGTCCATGGAAATAAGGGACTTACTAACCAAGAAATTAGCTTAACAGAACTTGAATGTTTAGCTAAAGATATAACAAAGCTTCCTAAACTATATTTACCTTACGTGGCTGAAGCAGATCTCTTGTGCCTTGCAACAGGAATTTTTTCTCCCTTACATGGTTTCATGGGGAAAGATGACTACTTATCAGTAACTCGCGAAATGCGTTTAAAAGACGGAACTCTTTGGCCAGTCCCAATCACACTTCCTGTCCCGCTGGAAAAAGAAACGTTAATTAAAAATGCTAACTATGCTCTTTTGTTAAATCAGGACCAAGAAGCGTGTGCCATTATTCGCATTGAAGAACTTTATTTTGTCGACTTAGAAGAAGAGGCCCAAAGTGTCTTTGGTACAACCTCGCT
>JBDKGC010000028.1:0-3704 GCA_039798385.1 Bacillota bacterium | reverse complement strand
ACGCTATTTTATCTTTTTCCAACATACTTTTGTATTTTTTTTCTTCTTGCTCATTCTTTGGTTGCACTCCATTTATTAAAGAGGCTCTGGCACGATAAAAATCCGGTAACTGCAATGCTTGTTCCGGTACCCAAATTATAAACGTGACAAACAAACGTTCCTTATCCTCCAACACCTCACACGCCGCTTCCGTACTTTGTAAATATTCCAAAGTAGAATAAAACCCCAGTAAACCTATACTCTCCTCTGTAAACTCACGCACTGCTGTCCGTTTCGGCTCACACTGATCCTCCAGATCAACCATGCCACCCCAATCATCCCACTCACCCTTACTCCGACCCCAAGCAGAACGACTAAGCATAAACTTACGTTTGCCGTCTCCGCCATATGTATATGGAAGCACAGCTGCACCACCATAATCTTTTATCATCGCTAAACACCCCTTTTTACTAGGATATGCAAAATAATAATAAACATACTTTTTAAAGATATAAAAAAGTGCTTAGAGTAGTTACTCTAAACACTTTGAAAAAACTCAATAAGTAAAAGTATTAATTTTGTTTGTTTCTACGATTGCGACGCAACCCCATCAAACCGGCACCAACTGCTGCCGCGCCCAAACTTAAAGCAGATCCTATTTCAAAACCAGTTTTATTTAACTCTTTGGCATCTTCGTTCTCTTTACTATCTTTTCCTTTAGATACACTAGCAGATGCTGCAGCAGTACCGGCTTTACTACTTTTCTTAACACTCACACTAGTACCACTATCTTTAGAAGAAGTATTTGAAGGTGCAGCAGAACCTTCTATTTGCGGCGCTTTCTCCTTGTCATCGGAAGAAACTGCCTCTTTTGGTGCAGAATCTTTATCAGCTGCAAGTAGAGCTGAAGAACCAAATACTAATGGCAACGCTGCTAATAGTGAAGCTTTTTTTAACATATTCATATAAAACTACCCCTTTGTTAGTTAATTTACCGCGCCTATTATTTGCGCCTGTCGCTTAAGTATAACATAGAAAAAAGAAAATTCAAAAGTTTTACACGCATAAGGACTGCAATAATATTTTGTTTAAGCTCCATAAATAACAGCCCATACATTTTTATCTATTTTAACTAAAGAATTTATTATCCCCCCTTCTTCTCTTTCTAAAGCATTATACCCTACATTAAAGAAACCATCAATGGAAAATATTGTAAATTTACGCATTTTGTTATCTGCTTTACACCATGCTTTTAATTTGCCTAAAGAGCTATAAATATGTTAAACTATAAGCTATAGATAGTAAGATATTTCTAAACGGTTAAGGAGAATTTTTAGATGGCTAACATAAAATCTGCCATAAAACGCGCAGAGACAAATGAGATCCGACGTCAACGTAATGTTGCCAAGCGATCCTTTTTACGAACTACATTAAAAAAATGCCTCGTAGCCTTAGAAAGCGAAGATGAAAACCAACTCTCTTCACTTAAGGTAGCTCTTTGTGCGCTAGATAAAGCAGCTAGTGCTGGCATCATTCATAAGAATTGTGCAGCACGAAAAAAATCCCGCCTTACTAAAAAGTTTAAGCAAAAAAACATGCAGGTAATTTAAGAATAGTGTAGTAAGCAGTTTATTTTTATTTTATTTGTCGTAACCGATATAACTTGGGGGCATTTGGTTTGGATGATTCGCCTGTTTTGGTTATATTCAAGCTTATTTTAGTCCTAGCTTTAGTTCTCTTAAATGGTTTTTTTGTCGCAGCAGAATTTGCACTTGTCAAAGTACGCACAACACGTATTGCCCAATTGTCCGATGAGGGTAATGCTGCTGCGCGCTTTGCTCAACGTTTAATAAAAAACTTAGATATTTATTTATCAGCCACCCAACTAGGGATTACATTATCGTCTTTAGCATTGGGGTGGCTCGGAGAACCAGTCATAAGTACTTTGCTTAGCCCGCTGCTTAAGTTTACAGGTCCTGCTTTTGGTCATCAAACCAGTAATGTTATTGCCATTGTAGTTGCCTTTTTCATTATTACTACCTTGCATATTATTTTGGGTGAAATGCTACCCAAATCGGTTGCTATTCGCAAAGCAGAGGCAACAACCTTATGGATTAGTAGACCGCTACGCTTTTTTTATCTGTTGTTCCAACCGATTATTTGGCTTTTAAATAAATTCTCCTACTCTCTGCTCAAACTATTTAAACTAGAGCTGGTAACAGATCAACAACAAGCTCATACCGAAGAAGAAATTCGGATGCTGATGGAACACAGCCATCAAAGTGGCATAATTGATACCACAGAACTTTCACTTTTAGGTAATATTTTCGATTTTACAGACCGCATTGGTAGCGAAATCATGGTGCCAAGAATTAATATGGTCTGTATCTATACACATTTAAGTTTTGAAGAGAATTTGAGCATTATTCAAAAAAGTCATTTTACACGGTTTCCGCTCTGTGGTAGAGATAAAGATGATGTGGTTGGCATAATTCATATTAGAGATCTTTATGAAAGTATGACTAAACATACATTAGGAAAAGAAAAAGATGTTAAATGGCCCGATCTTTCAAAATTAGCTCGTGCGGCTGTTATGTTGCCTGAGACGATGGAAATTAAAGACATCTTACGAACTTTACAAAAAAACAGAACAGAGATTGCTATAACGATTGATGAATACGGTGGAACCTCTGGCATAATTACTACAGAAGATATTATTGAAGAAATTGTTGGAGAAATAACTGATGAATTTGATGATGACCAGAAACCACTTTTTCAAGAAAACAATAACAATGAGACATCGATCGATGCCCAGTTATTAATTAAAGAAGTTAATGAACACTTTAATTTAAACATAGAAGACGAAGAAAATCACACCATTGGGGGTTGGGTTTTTTCTAAATTGCAACAAATCCCTCAAATAGGTGCAAAAGTATTCCATCCCCCTTATTCTTTTACAGTGCAAGAGATGACAGAGCGGAAGATTTCACGTCTCTTAGTCGGGATTTGTAACACATCTTCTAAAACCACACAGATTAAAAATGAATAAAACAAAAAAACGGCCAGATTTTTATATAATAATTATAACCTTTTTTCTACTAATGGTAGGTATAATTATGGTATTTAGTGCTAGTTCCTATATGGCATTAGTCCGCTACCAGAACTCTTATTATTTTTTAACGAAGCAATTAACCTATGCGGCAATTGGTCTATTCTTGTTTTTGGTAATTGCTCATATTGACTATCATATCTACCAAAAAAAAATGCGTTTTATTCTTTTTTTAACTATCTTGTTCTTACTACTTGCTTATATCCCAGGTTTATCTAAGGAAATTAACGGGGCAAGTCGCTGGCTAAGCATTGGTTCATTTACAATCCAACCTTCAGAATTTGCAAAAATAGGTCTTATTATCTATACAGCAACAATTATGGTAAAAAAACAACCTCATTTAAACAGCTTCATGCGCAGTACTATCCCACCGCTCATTATCATTGGGCTAACTTCTATTTTAATTCTTATGCAACCACATTATAGTGCTACATTAATAATTATTTTAATCTGTATAACCATCATGTTTTGCGCTGGAACTAAAATAAGACATTTGTTGCTATTAGCTACAACAGGGATACCAGTCTTAATTACTACGCTTTACCTCGCCGATTATCGCATCAATAGACTAAAAACTATTTTTGACACATCTAACAATATGCTGGACGAAAAATAT
>JBDKGC010000027.1:0-10573 GCA_039798385.1 Bacillota bacterium | reverse complement strand
AATAACTTATGACTTTAAGTCGGACATATTTGCCCCCCTGCATCACACTTGACTGTGCCGTATAATATAACCTCTCCAGTATTAAAGTCAATTTTTATGCCTGGTCCTTGGCCACTCGTGGTATTACCAATAGTCAGAATTCCAGTATCATTGGGGAGGAGACTCCCGGCAGTAATGCTGCCATTTATATAGGCGTCGTTAGCCGAAATCGTACCATCGGCATTTAGGTCTGTGGTTGTGGTAGTTCCTGGAATATGGATGTTACCAGTAGCGCAGCCCAGTTCTGTCGTGCATTGATCAGCTGTTTTAAGCTCTTGGTTAGTACTGTTTTCTTTTTTAGTCATTGTGATGTGTTCCTTTCTTGAATAAAATTAAATGGGTTACTTCAAACTCCTTACATTTTTATCTCTTGAGTATTGTCTTTAAATAACAGGGCATATTAAATCTCCACCGCTTGCATCACAATAGACATTACCATAGAGCGTAATGTTCCACAGCCCTGTGTCGCATTGACTTGGAACGGCAGGTGTTTTAAGATCCTGCTGCTCGTTGTTATTGTTTGATACTTCCATTTTATTTTTTCTCCTCTTGTTAAACATAAAACAAAGTATAGTCAAAGTTGGTAGCGCTGGTGGTCAATATGAGCTGGGTGATGGGCTCTTGTTCTACAAAGAGGTTAATTGCAAATGGCAAAGCCCCGGAGACAGGGAAGTTTGTGTTTGGATTAATTAGGGGGCTGGTGGTTAGGGTTCCTGGGCTGGAAGTAAGGCTACTGACGCGATAGGGACCGATCCGCGTTGTCAGGTTCAGTACTCCAAAGCTTGTCATTGGATTTTGGGTGAGGTCTATCAGTCCGGTTGATGTCCCGGCGACCATCTTTGTATTGCTGGTGGTTTGTGAGGTGCTACTTCCGCCGCTTGATTTTTCAAGGCATTTTTGTTGTTTTTTCAGCATTTCTTCCCAGCTAATCAAATATTTATAGTTTCCTTTGCAAGGTGGGAGAGAGAGGCAATCGGAGCGCCGTTTTTCTAATTGCTCTAGGGTGGTTGCTGTAGGTTTAATAGTTAATTCTTCTGTCATGTTATTGCTCCTTTTTATTTAAATATCTTTCATTTAACCACTATATTAGAGATAGCTTGCCCAAGGTTCTAGGTCAGATTGTTATCTTTTTTTAAATGTAATGCTTAAGGCTTGGGCCTTAAGCAGCTTAAGAATATACGTTTGCAATGAAGTAAATCTTAGGGTACTATATATGAGAGTGTTCAAAATAGGAGGTTGTTCGATGGAAATCACAGTCAATATGTCCAAATCAGAGTTAGATTTAATTGAGGAGGCTTTGCTCCAGTATTACAATATACTTATGCGGACAAATGCCGAAGACGACTTAGTCAAGTCGGAGTTAGCGCTTTTATACCGGGTACTTAGTGAGTTTGGCATTGAACGCTCCGAAGAAGTTATGCCGCAGACGGTCGCTAGTCCTTCCAAGCGTTCTGTAATTTTAAATAATTAAAGCTACATAAAGAGTAGCAGGAGATTGATGACCAGTGCTAAAGTTAAACGGTAAATGCCGAAGGTCCTAAGTGTAGTTTGACTTAGAATTTTTTTTAGCACAGTACGCGCGATTAGTTGTGCTACAATAAACGCCGTCAGCGTACCTGTTAGTAAAAATGGTAAGTTAGCAAGCGTTATTTCGGGCCAAGCTGAACGGAGTTTTAGTAGCGTCGCGCCAGCGATGATGGGTAGGGCAAGTAAAAATGAGAAGTAATAGGCGGTGATATAGTCTAAGCCGCTTAGTACTCCAGCTGCAACGGTCGAACCCAGCCGCGAAAAACCAGGCCAAAGTGAGAGACACTGCATCAGGCCTATAAAACCTGATTTTTGGTAGGTTACTTGACTCAGCTGTGGGGTTTCTTTTTTATTTCGATTAAATTGATCGGCCACAATCATTAATAATCCCCCGGCTGCAAGACCTAAGGTGGCTGTGTGAATGCTAAACAGGTGTTGGTCGATGAAATCGCTAAAATATAAGCCAGCGACGGTAGCTGGCAAAAGACCTAGTACGAAGTGGATCGCGTTAAGTTTTTTAGCAGCTTTGTGATATGAACGAGCTTGGAGGGTGTTTACAAAAGTTTGCTTAATCTCCTGCCATAGTAGACTTAGGACGGCTGAAATGGCACCTAGTTGGCTGACCACTTCTAAAAGCTTGACTTGTGGGTTTTGGTCGATACCTAAGAGGTATGTAGTGATAATCATGTGTCCCGATGAGGAGACCGGTAAAAGTTCTGTAATACCTTCGATTAAACCTAGCAAAATGGCAAGTGCTAGCTGTTCCATAAGGTTATGCATGCTATTTTTACTCCCTTCTAATTTAGTTTTAGTATGGCATGAATCAACCGTGTTTGGCAAGGGTAAGCCTTGTCCGTCCTTGACAGCATAACTGATATTTGATATTTTTTAGTTGTTAGCACTCTAGTTCTTTGAGTGCTAGTGATTGACATAAACAGTTTGATGTAGGGGTTTTTAGGTAAAGGTTTGCTTTTTATGCCTTGAAAGGGGTGGTGATCATGACGAAGCGGCAACGAAAAGTTTTGTTAGCTATTATAGAAGAGTATATCTCTTCGGCTGAGCCAGTAGGTTCGAGAACAATTGCTAAGAAACCTGCCTTAGGTGTTAGTGCTGCTACGGTTCGTATCGAAATGTCTGATCTCGAAGCATTGGGTTTTTTAAAGCAGCCGCATGCCTCGAGTGGTCGTATTCCAACCCAAAAAGGTTTTCGCTTTTATGTAGACCACATGGTGCGACCACACCTTTTTAGCTGGGAAGATTTTGATTATAGTTCTTTAACCTATAAGATTGAGTGTTTAGAACAGTTGGTCCCCTGTATATCTCACATTGTCTCCCATCTTACAAATTGTATGACCTTTGTTTTAGAACGTGATGGCAATGAAGAACGCTTGAGTTCTGTGCAACTTATTCCGTTGGAGGAACGCTTGGCAGTCGCTATTTTAGTCACAAATACCGGTCGCGTTTACCAGCATAAGTTAGAATTACCGCATGCCATCGATGGTTTAACTTTAGAAAAGTTGCTGGCTTTTTTAAATGATAAGTTACGCGGTATAACCCTGTTGCAGCTAGAAAGAGTAAAGAATGAAGTGCAAAATGAAATCAGAAAATATATTGAGCAATACGAACAGGTATCCGGGGTACTAGATAAAATGTTAGTGCCGATGGCTGAGGATAAACTATATACTAGTGGTGCAACTCATCTTTTGCAACAGCCTGAATTTCGGGATCCCGATCGTTTGCAACCCTTCCTAGCTTTACTTGAACAGGAGCAAAAAGTGATCAAGTGGCTTGATTCGGGCAATGATGGTTTAGAGGTAAAAATTGGGACCGAGCATGATTTAGACCTGGCTCACCATTGTACCTTGGTCACTTCGTCATATCTTTTAAGCGGATCGTCACGTGTTATTATAGCCGTTGTGGGTCCCATGCGAATGAATTATGCGCAGGTGCTGGGCTTAATGGATTCTTTAACAACTAATTTTAATGATGTGGCTACCCTATTTTTAGGCCAAGAAAGGGGGAGAAGTATTGGATAAGCAACAAATGTCGGCTGACGAGTCGCTAGAACAGGACCCTCAGGGAAAGGAGGTTCAGGAAGTAACAAATGAGGAGCCTTTAGAGCAAGATGGGGCAAAGAGCGATGCAGTAGAGCAAGAGTCTGAGGAAACGACTGAAACAAAGCTAGTAGACTATTTAGCAGAAAATAATAAAAAGCTGGAACAAGCAAATGAACAATTAAAAAAAGAGGTTGAGGAAAGTTATCATCAGTTCTTACATGCAAAAGCGGATTTTGAAAACTTTCGCAAGCGTAACCGGCGTGAGACTGAGGATCGTCTTAAGTATGCCGCTTTGCCATTGCTTGAGAAAATGCTCGCTGTGCTTGATAACTTTGAACGCGCGTTAGCCGTGTATGATGAGGAAAAAGTAGCACCGTTTTTTTATGAAGGAGTAAATATGGTTTACCGGCAGTTTGATGACCTGCTAAAGCAGAGTGGCCTAGAAAGGATAGAGAGTTTAAGTACTATGTTTGATCCTGCCTATCATCACGTGATAGGTGAGATAGAAGATGCTGAAGTAGAACCTGGTTTAGTTCTAGAAGAGGTGCAAGTGGGATATAAATATTTAGAGCGGGTTGTACGGCCCACGCAAGTTAGAATAAGCAAGTTACCCGAACATAAGGAGGAGTAAGAGTGGCGAAAATTATTGGGATAGACTTAGGAACAACAAATTCTTGTGTTGCTTTTATGGAAGCTGGTGAACCAGTTGTTATTCCTAATGCAGAGGGAGGACGGACCACCCCCTCGGTGGTTGGTTTTTCTAAAGCAGGGGAACGGTTAGTGGGGGATACAGCCAAACGGCAAGCTGTCTCAAATCCGGAACAGACAGTATATTCAATTAAAAGACACATGGGTACAAATAAGAAGACTAAAATTGGTGATAAGGAATATACGCCGCAGGAGATTTCAGCCATGATTCTGCAGAAACTGAAATCTGACGCCGAGGCTTATTTAGGTGAAGAGATTACGAAAGCTGTCATCACTGTGCCGGCCTATTTTAATGATAGTCAACGCCAGGCAACGAAAGATGCTGGTAAGATTGCTGGTTTAGAAGTAATGCGGATTATCAATGAACCAACGGCAGCGGCTTTAGCTTACGGTTTGGAAAAGTCAGAAGATCAAACTATATTAGTCTTTGACTTAGGTGGAGGTACTTTTGACGTCTCAATTTTAGAAATGGCCAAAGGGTTTTTTGAAGTACGATCAACCAGTGGTGATAATAAACTTGGTGGGGATGATTTTGATCAGGTAATTATCGATCATTTAGTTAGTGAATTCAAAAAAGAACATGGGATCGATTTATTTGATAATAAAGTTGCCATGCAACGTTTGAAAGAAGAAGCAGAAAAGGCTAAAAAAGAACTTTCTAATGTCTTAACAACGACTATTTATTTACCTTTCTTAGCAACAGATGAGAGCGGCCAGCCTAAAAACTTAGAAGTAACATTATCACGTGCTAAATTTGATGAGTTAAGTGCCGATTTAGTGGATAGAACAGTAGGACCGATGCGCAGAGCTTTAAGTGATGCTGGTATAGAAGCCAGTGAGCTTGATAAAATAGTTTTAGTTGGTGGCTCGACCAGAATCCCGGCCGTACAAGAAGCTATTAAAAAGCTTACCGGCCAAGAGCTTGTGCGTGGTGTAAACCCTGATGAAGTGGTTGCTATGGGGGCAGCGGTGCAAGCGGGTGTATTAGCAGGAGATGTGAAAGATGTGGTTTTAGTTGACGTCACTCCATTGTCACTTGGGATCGAAACACTAGGTGGTGTCTTTACAAAACTGATCGACCGAAACACTGCTATTCCAACGGAGAAGACACAAATATTCTCTACGGCCTCTGATAATCAAACAACGGTTGATATCCATGTATTGCAAGGTGAACGCCAGATGGCTTCCGATAATAAGACATTAGGACGTTTTCAATTACATGATATTCCACCTGCCCCAAGAGGAATACCGCAAATCGAAGTTACCTATAAGATAGATGTAAATGGTATCGTTAATGTCTCTGCGAAAGATAAAGCGACCGGCAAGAGCCAAAATATAACGATTCAATCTTCTGGAGGACTTGATAAGAGTGAAGTAGAACGTATGGTAAAAGATGCTGAAAAGTATGCTGATGAAGATAAAAAACGGAAAGACGAGGTTGAGCAAGTTAATAAAGCTGAGCAGTTGATTTTTGCAGCCGAGAAGAGTATGAAAGATTTAGGTGAGAAAGTAGAAGAAACAGAAAAAGAGAAGGCTAATAAACTGAAAGATGAGCTTAAAAAAGCAATTGAAGATAAGGACTTTGACCAGATCAAAGCTAAGAGTAGTGAGTTAGAAAAGATTGTACAAGAATTTTCTGTAAAAGTTTATGAAAAAATGCAGCAAGAAGCACAGGCAAAAGCAGCTGAAGAAAAACAAGAAACAGAGAGTAAAGATGAAAAAGATGAAAAAGTAGTTGATGCCGAATATGAGGAAGTAAAACCTGAACAAGAGGCCGCGAGCGAACCTAAAGCGACTGAACAAGAACAGGAGCAAGCAAAAGAAACCGAAGATAAAAAAGTGTAGCTTGTAAAGAAAACCTTAGTAGAAAGGAGGTTTTAACCAATTTGAGTAAGCGTGACTATTATGAGGTTCTCAAGATTGATCGCGGGGCTTCTGAAGAGAGTATTCGAAATTCGTATCGCAAACTGGCTCGTGAGTATCATCCTGACGTAAATAAAGCTGCGGGTGCGGAAGAAAAATTTAAAGAGATCCAAAAAGCTTATGAGGTTTTAAGTGATCCGCAAAAGAAAGCAGTCTATGACCAATATGGTGATGAAGAGCCAACGATGCAGGGTTTTGGTAGCGCTGATTTTGGCGGCAAAGGATTTGGAGGCCAAGACTTTGGCTTTGGTGATATCTTTGATATGTTCTTTGGAGGAGCAGGTCGTTCGCGGGGTGGTGTCTCTAATGCCCCGCAGCAAGGCCCTGATCTGGAGTACCGGCTAGAATTAGATTTTAGAGATGCTGTTTTTGGTAAAGAGTTAGATTTAGAGATGGCACGCAAAGAGGTCTGCAGTGAATGCAAGGGCTCTGGGGCCAAAAAAGGAACAAAGCTAGAGACCTGTTCACATTGTAATGGTAGTGGCCAGAGCGAGACAGTTCAAAAGACTCCATTTGGCCGGATCGTGAATCGACGGGTGTGTTCTGTCTGCGGAGGGCGTGGGAAGCGCATTCGTAGTTCATGTCCAACTTGCAATGGGGCGGGTGAGGTTGAGGCCCAAAGAATTTTAAATATTAAAATACCGTCAGGAATAGATAACGGCTCACGTCTGCGGATTGCAGGTGAAGGTGGAATTGGTAAGAATGGTGGGTCCTATGGTGACTTATATGTAGTGGTCTTAGTGCGTGAAGATGAATTTTTTAAGCGCAAGGGGTTTGACTTATTATGTGACTTACCAATAACTTTTGCGCAAGCTGCCCTGGGGGATGAGGTCTTAGTACCTACCTTACGAGGGAAAGCAAAGTTAAAAGTACCAGCCGGGACCCAGACCGGGACGGAATTTAGGCTTGCTGGTCAAGGTGTTCCTAAATTGCGCGGTAATGGGGTAGGAAATCTACTTGTTAAAGTCCATATTGTCGTGCCTTCGAACCTTACCGAAGAGCAACGCGAAGCTCTGCGAGCATTTAACCGTCTATGTGATCAAGATGTGACAGAGTATAACGAAGGTTTTTTTGATAAGGTTAAACGAGCGTTAAATAGCATTCGCGGCGATTAAATCAAGATTATTTTATAAACTCAGTATAAGTTAAATATACATTCAAGGCGATAATAATAATTGCGATCGACCAGCTAGTAATTTTTAAGAGGGTGCAATTAACAAAATCGCCCATTTTTTTGCGGTCATTTGTAAACTGTATTAAGGGAATGATAGCAAAAGGAAGTTGAAACGAGAGAATAATTTGGCTAAACATTAGCATTGATCCGGTAGCTGACTCGCCATAATGATGGATGATAAAGATCGCTGGGACGATGGCAATGGCACGTGTAATTAACCTGCGGATCCAGGGTTTGAGCTTAATATTTAAAAATCCTTCCATGACAATCTGTCCCGCTAAAGTACCTGTGAGGGTCGAGTTTTGGCCTGATGCCAAGAGCGCGGTAGCAAATAAGGTGCTGGCTAAAGTGGTTCCGAGCAGTGGCTGAAAGAGATAAAAAGCATCTTCTAGTTCTTTGACAACACCGTATTTAAAAAATGTTGCAGCTGCCATAATTAAAATTGAGGCATTAATTAGTAGAGCAAAGAAAAGAGCAATATTTGTATCCCAGGTATTGTAACGAATAGCCTCTAGTTTACCGCGCACAGTCTCTTTGATCTTTCGCGTCTGAACAATGGAGGAGTGTAGATAAAGATTGTGTGGCATAACCGTAGCACCTAAGATAGCAATCGCGACGTAGAGCATCTCTTTGTCTAACAAAATATCTGGAGAGGGAACCAAGCTTTTAGCTATGTTCCATAGGTTAGGTTTAACAATAAACATCTCTACGGCAAAACAAAGACCGATGAGTGTGATAAGTGAAATTACGATAGCTTCGATATATCTAAACCCTCGCTGTTGCAAGAGTAACAGAATTAGCACATCTAAGGCTGTAATAATAATGCCGTATAAAATCGGGAGGCCAAAAAGTAATTTTAAAGCAATCGCTGAACCGATTAGTTCAGCCAAATCGCAAGCTGCAATAGCTACCTCACAGAGTACCCAGAGTAAAAAGGAGACGGTAGGACTGTAGTGATCACGACAGGCTTGAGCTAAGTCGCGCTTGGTGACTATGCCTAGCTTGCCCGCTATTGTCTGCAGAACCATGGCCATTATGTTGGAGATTACAATCATTGACAAAAGTGTGTAGTTAAACCTGGAGCCACCTTCAAGCGCTGCCGCCCAGTTGCCGGGATCCATATACCCAACTGCAACTAAATACCCTGGCCCAGCAAAAGCTAAAAACTTACGCCACCATGGAGCATGTTGTGGCACACAAACTGATTTGTATACTTCTGGTAAAGATGGTTGACTACGTTCCTTACGCCATGCTTGTTTAGTTCCAAAGCCCATATTTTCAATAAACACTCTTTCTATAGATTAATAGCAAGTAAGCTATGTATATGTAAATTTCATTTAAAAGATAATTTTAGTAGTTATTATATTGTAGCAAAGGGGCCCGAAAAAATCAAAAGGCCCGGCTCCTATTTTTATAGAGGAGCCGACTTTCGAAGCATAGCAGAGCGGGGCGACGGGGAGGTTCGTCATTGCGAGAAGCGGAGTTTGGTTACTAGATTGCCGCGGCCTACGGCCTCGCAATGACAAAACTATCCACCTTCTAAGCTAGAGATTTTTCAAAAATTATCGTGACGGCAAATTACTGGCAACCGCTTTTTATTGCCGTGTAGGCCTATACGTAGGTAATTTTATTAAAAACAAGGTTTAGTGTTTCTGCCTCATGTTTTTTTACTTGTGTTTTAAGGTGCAGGCGGAGGTACAAATGAAGACCAAAGCGGTGATGGTCCAGATAGTGGTCCAGCTTGCTCTGGTGATGGACCAACATCCGGAACTAACTTTCCAGTTGCTATTCTTTCGTATTCATCTTTAATATCCCGATACTGGGGACAATCTCTTTTTATGGCAAAGGTTAGGATGGGATAATACATCAGATCTTTTGAAGGCCAGGGTACAATTTTTTTAGAAGGTAGCATGGGGTTATAATCTTCGCCTTTAGAAAAATAACCCCAAGGATTAAAAAGCTCTAGACCGTTAGGGGTAGCGCGACAGATACTATGCGCATGTCCGGTAGTAAGCGATCTTATAGGTTCTGGATAAGATTGTTGCTGAACAATTTTTGGAACATCAAAAGTAGCTGTTGGTATAACAAACTTTACACTTCCGGTATCCATTCCGGCAGGGACCAAATAAGTTTCTTGAAAAATAGCCCTAACAAAAGCATTAATTTGATCTAACACTAAAGTGAATTTTGTATTATATTTATCTGCTAGATAGGTATAGTCAATCTCAAGAACATGTATGTTAGGAAATATATTGTACATAGTTATTGCAGTTTTACAAAGGGATTCTTGACTGCTATATGTTTTTGCATGGTCCGGAGAGTCTTGGAAAACAGGATTAGTAAATTGTTCGTAGGCTTGCTCGAATAAATTTAGCCAGAGCAAAGTTTTAGGATAGTTTTCAAATTCAAAGGACATAGCACGTTTTTTTGGTAATTTTATAATAACAAAGTTATTTATGCCATGATATTTTACTCCTCTTTCATATCCCCCTCTAAGGTCAGGATCCTCTGGAAGTGCTTGGGGTTGAAATATTTTCACATAAACGTTTCCGCGTTGGTCGTCATACATATTATTAAGTATGTTGGAGAAGTAATTGCGACAAAGTGTGCTGCCAAGTACTGCTAGCAAGGCACAGTTATCTCTAATTCCTTGGAAAAAAAAGTATAAACCAGACGGGTCAAGATCACCGCTAAATAAATACAGGTCGGGGGGTACATCCTCGAATTTGCCCCCGATGGTTTTTATGCCTGGTTTTGGATACTTAAGGTCGTGAATTTCAGCTAGGCCCAGAGCGGGTGGTACAGCAAATTTGTAATCATGGGATTGAGCTAGTTTATATAGATGTTCTAATACATGGTTGCCAACAAGAGACTTAGACATGTGTGGAGTCGATAGAGGAGTCGCATCTAGGACAGAGGTTTGTGCTTTTTCGATCGATGTCCGCAGTTCAGCTAACATTGATTCAATTTCAGCTGAAGGTGGAACAAGTAGGGCAGCCGGTATTGCAATGCTGTCTATAAAGTTAGTTGGCGTAAGGTGAAAAGTTTCAATGTACTTTAGCAACTCACTTCCTTGTCTCGCTAGAACTTTTTTTAGTGCGCTTGTTAAGTCACTTATCAAGCCTGTTCTTTCAGTTTCTTCTCT
>JBDKGC010000026.1:0-4028 GCA_039798385.1 Bacillota bacterium | reverse complement strand
AGGCGAATGGGAATTAAATGTATGTAACTGTAAAGTTTTAGAGAAAAAGAAACCTGTGTTTGTAGCAAGCAATTGTGAATTGATAACACAAGTGTAGTTGGGGGCCAAAGATCGTGCGTTTTTGAAGCCATATTTCACGTTTTAGACGCCGATCTTTGTTTTTAGCTAAATAACATTAAGTAATAGTAATTTTAGTAAAGAAAAGCCGACAATTCTTTACCAAAAAGCTAAGTCATTGATTATTGGAAGGTCTTTGCTTAGCCTTTTTTGGTAGACCATTTTTATAAAAGAAAACACAATTTATTTGTATTTTTATTTATCTTTTAGGAGAAAAAAATGGCACAAGCTAAAGTTGTTACTCAAGCAGAGTTAGATCAAGTTCTTCGTTATGTTTCTAAAAAGCGTTATGCAAAACGCGACCGTTGTCTTCTACTTACAAGTTTTTGGTCGGGAATGCGTGTCGGAGAAATCGCTCAACTTAAAATGCGCGATGTTGTAAATGAAGATGGCACGATTAAAAATGAAATTAAGTTATCTGCTCATCAAACTAAAGGCAATACAGCAAGAGTTGTGTTCATTCCTCACAAGCTAAAAGAAGAAATCTCAGATTACTTAACTACACGTATGGTTAAAAATCCTGAAATTCCGCTATTCCATACCGATGATCGTTTAGGTTTTACGCCTAATAGTTTATGTCAATGGTTCTATTGGACTTACAAGCGAGCAGGGATAAATGGAGCATCAAGTCATTCAGGTAGAAAAACCTTCTTAACATCTTTGGCTAATAAAGGAATTAGCATTCATATCCTTGCAAGTTTAGCAGGACATAAATCGATTGCGGTAACACATCGCTATTTAGTAGCCAACGATGACATGAAAAGAAACGCCGTGGAACTCATATAAATGTCCAAACTTTTGACAAATAAAAAGGGAGAGCATAATCTCCCTTTTTATAAGTTACTTGCTTATCATGAATGATTTTTTAATACTCGGTTTAAAGCATCAGCAATTGAGTATCCCCAATCTCGATGTGTATCATATACATCATCATAATCATCAGATGTCTCTTTATTGTCGACAAGCTTTGATAACGCAAAAGCGTAATACTCTGCAAAAACAATAACATTAATAGATCCATCTGAATCAACAGCATCTTTACTTTTGATAATTTCTTTTACGAGCTTTAATACGACTGGAGCATCGCAGATATTTTTCAGCTTATCTAAAGTAAGATTATCAAGTTTATTAACTAGAAGGTGATTGTTCATGATCTTTCCCTTTCAAAGTTAAGTCTTTTTTGTTTGTCTCATCAATTTCTTGCTTATGTTTATCAATGAGTTTTTGACGATCTTCAATTTTCTGAGTTAAATCCTTAATGAGATGTTCAGGAATTTTGTTTTTCTCAATAAGGCTTTTTTGATACTTATTTACTGCCTCTCTCAACCTATTAAGATCTAGATTCATATCTTTTGTGATTAAATTTAAAAGTAAATTTTCAAATTTATCGCCAACATCGTGCCCACTGAGAACGCTAAATCTCCCAAGTTTCTGTCCTGCTTCCGGCATTTCTTTGTATGCAAGAAACACATAAAAAGATGCTGTTTTAGAGCTACTATTGAGTCGATGGGCTAAAATTTTATTAGTGTCATAATTAATTGAGGCTTTTGAATTAAATTTAGACCAATAAAAAAATTGACGCATTAGATCTTGTCGAGCTTCTGCATCATGCTTACTTAATTTTTTATTATTTTCAGCAAGCTCATTATTATGAATTTGGCTAATGCCCCCTCGACGAGAAATATAGTCTGCCAATTCTGAAGCTGCTAAATTTTCATTCATCGCAATAGTGAGAACACGACTATAATTTGCTGCAGTTTGTCTTTCAGCTCCAACCACATATTTAATTACTGTCGTCATTAAAGGTGTGTTGAAGTTTGTTCTCAGGCCTCTGTCTTTTAGCTTTCTTCTCATTGCATCAAGAATATTATCTTTTGAGTAAGAAAGATTGATTTTCATACCCATAGCATAGATGTCAGCTAACAACCCATATAAAGCCTGAGTTCCACGAACAACATAATCCTCATGATATTTTTTATTTTTCTCGGCTAATAGATCACATGCAGTTAAAACCTGAACGACTTCCTTATCAAGTTCATTTTTATCGCTAGGCCTAAGATTTGTTTGTTCTTTTTTTCTAAAAGTAAAAACATTATCAAAGTCCATGCTTTCATCATTAGCAGGCTCTGCAACCTTAACAGTCGCATTGTCTTTCAATTCAATCGCAGCCTTTTTATTGGCTACGAATTCTTCTACTTTTTCACGCATTTTTATTACTCCTTCTTTAGTTATACCAAGAGTTATTTCTTGGAATTGTGACTTTAGAACAGTCACTAAAATAAAATATTATCTAGATTGTTTTTATCAATTCAGATAACATTTTTATATGAGTAAAATAGACAAAAAGCCTCCATGGAAGCTTAGAGCAGCGGATTTCAGCAAATCAAAGGCTCATGCGCCTCAGGACTGGCGTTTTCAAATGTTCTTTGAATATCTTCGGATCAGCCCTAGTTATAACCTGGCATCAGAGTGCAAAAATGAAGCAGAATTTATAAAGGCTTTAGGCGACAAAGAGAAAGCTAGAAAGGTATGGAAAACTTATCAAGATATAGGGAATGTTTATGGTATTTTTTATCGTGATTGGTGGCTTAAGAACGGATTAAGGTTGTTCGGAACACAAACTGCCAAACCTATTACTAAAACTGTATTGAGATTAAGTCATGCTAAGGATAATAAAAGTAATATCCAAAATCTTATTCAATATCTTGAAACTGATTATGCTAAACAAGGCGAGCCTGATTCGTTATTAGTTTCTATTCCGCTTGGCCAAAAAAGAGTAAAGATCATGAAGCAATTAAAACTATTGCTAGATGAAGCATACAAGGAACCTATATATGAGCCTAAAACAATTTATCAGCTCACAAAAAATAAAATGCAGTATAGGAGATTGCTAGGCGGGCTTAGACTTGCTTATTTTCAATGCTATAAACCAAAAGATGCTTTATGGAGAGTGGCTTTAAGAGCAAAGATAAGTCACTCTCATGGCAAGCTAGATCCAGATTCTAAAACAAAAGATCGCACATTAAATAGTAGTAAAAAAGTTTTAACATTTATGGCTAGTAGATTAATGGCTGATACTTTAGTAATCGCAGAAAATGCAGCTCAAGGAAATTTCCCAAGTATTGATGAAACAAGTGTCAAAAGTTTTGACACAGTATATTTAGGACAGAAAATTAAAAAGAATAATGCATGGGAAAAGGCTCAAAAAGCCAACTTCTCCGCACTTAACATTGGTGTAAGTTTTGAGTAGTGCTTTTCTAGCATAGTAATAGAAGTTCCCATTTGTCTTGCGAGGGTGTGTATATCAACACCTTCGCTTAAGGCAATGGTCGCATAGGTATGTCTTAAACTATAAAGTGTTCTTGTTTGATCTGCTTCGTTCTTAAGTAAGTTAGAACACTTCATTAAACTCACAAATAATGTTCTAAAAGTTTTGGGCTGATAGCCATCGGGGGTTACAAATACTTTTCTATCTAATCTAGCATTCATCAAATCATCTAGTGTTTCATATTCCAAACCTTGCCATGTATATAAGCGAGTAAGGCTTTCAATAAAAGCATGTTTAGCAATTAGAAAACGTGGACCTGTTTTGCCTGATACCCATACCTTTAAGTATTTCTTATCCTTAATGTAATGCCATTGAAAATGTTTCCATCGCACAGGTAATGCTTCAGTGCCATGCCTAATGCCTGTATTAATAAGAAACTCCACATAACATCTACATAGCTTTCTATTTTCTGGATAAAACACATCATCTGCTTCTTCCCAAGTTTTCATATACTCTAAAAGATAATCCACTTCTTGTTGTGTGAAAGCAGGGCGAGCTTCACCTTTCGGTCCTTCGACTTTCATAGGCGGTATAGGTTTGTCACTGGGTATATAAGCCATACTGCGTGCGAAGTTCATAATAC
>JBDKGC010000025.1:0-5493 GCA_039798385.1 Bacillota bacterium | reverse complement strand
TATCTCTCAAAGTATTGGCTTCGTAATAGAGTACCACAAATGAAAAAAGACTTTCCATTTTTAAAGACAGTTTATTCCTCAGTTACAAAAAATGTTGCATTAAGATTAAGAAGAGCAATTACTGATTATAAAGTAGGGGTACCACTGCAGTATAGCCAAGTGCTGTCAAGTTATTGATTCCTGGCGAGGTACTTATTTCAGCACCCGCTACAATACAGTTAGAACCTATAGTAGATGTATTATAACCCAATGCTACAGACTTAAATCCTCGACAAGCTGAATTACAACCCAACGCTGTACTATAACTACCGTTTGGACACTGCGCATTATATCCTAGGCTTGTGGTTTGGGCATCGCCTGCAATGGCATTAGCTCCGATTGCTGTAGAATTTTGTACAGTTGCGGAAGAACACATCCCCACTGCAGTAGTATTTTGACCACTAGTTATTGCATTCAAACCAAAGGTTGTTACACCACCACAAATAGTAGATTTTTTTAGGATGTCAATAACCTTGGTAGCCCTGATTACCTTGTGGACCTTGATAACCTGGGTAGCCCTGATACCCCTGGAGACCTTGATAGCCTTCGGTACCTGGATAACCTTGATAGCCTTGTGGACCTGGGTAACCCTGGTAGCCTTGATTACCTTGCAACCCTCTATACCCTTGATAACCTGGATATCCCTGATAACCTTGATAACCTTGTGAACCACCGGGGAGTCCTAGATAACCTTGATAACCTTGGAATCCTTGCAAACCACAATATGTACAATATCTACGGCAGAATTTACGGTTGCAGCATCTCCAACAAATTATTTTAATTATTATATAGTCACTTTATGCCTATCTCAAACTGATATGACCCTAAAAAGCTTGCCAGTTAACATTCTACCTTTTAGTTACGTATACTTATTATTGTCATATTAGCATAACATTCTGACCTATAATAGAAAGCAACCAACGTAAAAGGAGGAGTATCAACTCCCCTCTTATCAAGAATATTATAAAATTCTATAAAGTTATTTTAGCACTTTTGTATTTACTAGACTGCAAAGCGAAAATGCATTACGTCCCCATCCTGGACAATATATTCCTTCCCTTCAAGCCGCAGTAAACCACGTTCGCGGGCCACAGCATACGAACCACAGTCCACAAACTCCTCATACGAAATCACTTCAGCTCGAATAAAACCCCGTTCCATATCGGTATGAATAACACCTGCTGCCTCTTGCGCACTGCATCCACTCTTAATTGTCCAGGCACGAGCTTCTTTTTCGCCTGCTGTAAAATAAGTGGCCAGGTTTAAAAGCTTATAAGCAAACGCTATCATCCGCTCTAAACCTGTTTGCTTTAACCCCAGTTCCTGAATAAAGATCGCACGTTCTTCTTCTGGTAAACTTAACAGTTCGGACTCTAATTTTGCAGATAATGTTAAGACTTCTGCCCCTTCTTTGGCAGCTAACTGCTTAATTTTAGTTAGATACTCCTGGGACTCTGTTTCATCGTCACCAAGATTGGCCACATATAACATCGGCTTGCCTGTTAACAAATTTAGGGAACGTACTACCTGTTCTTCTTCCGAGCTCAGCTTACACGCCGTTAATTTTAAGCCCTCTTCTAGATGTTGTTTGATCCTAAGTAGACTCTCGTACTCAGCACAAGCCTCTGATGCTCCAGTTTTTTTCTGCCGTTCTACGCGCTCCAGCCGCCGTTCTACCATCTCTAAATCAGCAAAAATTAGCTCAAGTGTAATATTTTCAATATCACGGAGCGGGTCTACCTCACCATCAACATGAACAATCTCCTCATCAGCAAAACAGCGGACTAAATGTACTATCGCATATACTTCCCGAATATGCCCTAAAAACTTATTTCCCAAACCCTCGCCCTTACTAGCACCTCGCACTAAGCCAGCAATATCAACAAAAGTACACTGCGCCCGGACCGTTCGCTGTGCTTTTACCAAATCTGCAAGTTTATCTAACCGCTGATCGGGGACATCGACAATACCCACATTTGGGTCAATTGTACAAAAGGGGTAATTAGCCGCCTGTGCTTTCCCTTTAGTTAAGGCATTAAAAAGTGTTGACTTACCCACATTTGGTAAACCCACTAAACCTATTCCCATAGCTGCCATTGTATTCAAATCCTTCCTCTCTATCTAATCTAAGTAGCTTTGTTTACTTGTTCACTGAGCTCCTGTAAACTAGCCTGTATCTTACTGCTTAAGTTTATCCGCTGTTCTTTAAAAGTACCCAAACTCGTTGAATGTATTGGTTTACCTATCCAAACTCGTATTTTAACTGGTTTAATCCATGAAATATCTTTCATAGCTCGTTTCGTACCTTCAATAAACACAGGTACGACCTCCGCCTTAACCTTCAAAGCTAAATAAGCCGCTCCTTGCTTAATCTCATCAAATGAATTATGCGACTTAATTGTCCCCTCTGGGAAAAGCCCGACCACTTCTCCTTGACCTAAATATTTAAAAGCCGTCTTAAATGTTTTTAAATCCGGTTTATCTCGATCTACAGCAAAAGAGCCAACTAAATTAAAAAACATACTGCTAAATCTATTTTTAAAAAGTTCTTGTTTCGCCATGAAATGTACGCGACGCTCTAATAAAGCACCTATGTATATAGGATCCAAGTAGCTAGCGTGGTTCCCAACTAAAACGACCGCCCCAGACTTCGGTAAATTTGCTTTATTTTTTATCTCAGGTCGATGATAAAACAATATGAAAACCTTAAGAATAAACTTAACGATGCTAAAAACACATACCCTCCCAAATTCTCGCAAACTACATTTTTCGTTAACTATAGCGCACCCGGTAGATAGAGGTATATTTCTCACTCCCACTTCATATACTAAAGATAGCTAACACCGCCAATTAAAAAGAAAAGGACAGGCTCCTAGCTTGCAAAAAACATGCGAAACAAGTAATTCTAACAAAATTTATAAAATAAAGCATGAACACCCACATGCCTCAAAAAAATTAGCAAAAGCCTTACTACCAACCTTAAAAAATAAAACATGCTCATCTTTAGCTTTAGTGGCCTTGTGTATTGGAACAGATCGATCAACAGGGGACTCCCTTGGTCCCTTAGTAGGTACATTATTAAAAAATCAAAATAAAAATTCAAACTTAGCTATTTTCGGTACCTTGGAAGATCCTGTACATGCACTTAATTTAGAAGAAACGCTTTACCATATAAATAAAAACTACTCTAACGGCTATATAATTGCTATCGATGCTTGTCTTGGCCAGTTAAAAAATATTGGACAAATACAACTTGGGCTTGGTGCCTTAAAACCAGGAGCCGGTGTAAATAAAGAGCTAACACCTGTTGGACAAATGCATATCGCGGGTATCGTCAACGTCTCAGGCTTTATGGAATACTTCGTCCTTCAAAATACACGGCTAAATTTAGTGATGAACATGGCTAAAGTAATTGCCTCATCTCTAAATATGGCTAGTCAACAATTACAATATACCTAACTAAAGTTAGAATTGTAAATTAAACTAAGGATACAGGGTAATTTTAACAGCCTTTGCTTTATTTTAGCATAACAGCTTTCTAAATGCACATTCTTCATAGTCAAGTAAATGAACTGTATTACCTTCGTATACTCTTTTTTCGCAACTGGCATCGGCAGGTAGAGTTGGATGATGTTTCTATCCTTATAACAGTTCTATCAACCTTTCCAAATCTTCTAAGGAGTAGTACTCGATCTCAATCCGGCCTTTTTTTAGGCCATGTTTAATCTCAACTTTCGTACCAAAAAATTCACGTAATGTCTCCTCATAGCCCTTTGTTCTATGCAACACCGAGGGATCAACGCGAACTAACTGCCTTTTTTTTAACGACTTCCCATCCATCTCCAATTTTTTTATTACTCGCTCCAACTCTATAATACTTAACTTCTCACGCACCACCTTCTCTGCTAACATCATTACCAAATCTGAATCCTTAAGGCCTGCTAAGATACGAGCATGAGCATAAGAAAGGGTCTGCTTTTCTACCGCTATCTTCACCTCAGACGGTAAAGTGAGTAAACGTAAATAGTTTGTTACTTCTGGGCGACTAATTCCTAACTTCTTCGCTAACGTTTCCTGGTTAATAGCTAAATGCGTTAACATTTGGTCATAAGCCATAGCCTTTTCAATGGGATTTAAGTCCTCACGTTGTAAGTTTTCCACCAATGCTACTTCCATCATCTGCTTGTCGTTCATTTCTCGGATTACTGCAGGAATTGTACTCTTTTTGGCTAACTTAGCAGCGCGAAACCGTCGTTCCCCAACGATAATTTCAAACTTTGTCAATTTCCGCCTTACAATAATTGGCTGCAAAACCCCATGTTGTTCAATCGAAGAGGCCAACTCATTTAAAGCCTCTTTCTCAAATGTACGACGCGGTTGATACGGATTTGGCTGTATTTCTGCGAGCCGAATCTCCTGCACATGATCATCTTCGTGCACCTCATTCTCATTAAAGAACAAGGCATCTAAACCCTTACCCAATCTCTTGCATTTCATTCTCCTTCACCACTTCTTCAGCCAGTTTATGATAACATTCTGCACCTCGTGACCGCGGATCATAAATTAAAATAGGCTTACCATAACTCGGGGCCTCACTTAATCGTACATTGCGCGGAATAATTGTTTCATAAACCTTTTCTTGAAAATATTTACGTACATCTTCTAGTACTTGCGCCGAAAGATTTGTACGTCCATCATACATTGTTAAGACAACACCTTCTACCCCTAAGTCTTTATTCAAATGTCTTTGTACTATTCTGATTGTATTCAGCAGCTGGCCTAAACCCTCCAAAGCATAAAACTCACACTGAATAGGAATAAGTACAGAGTTCGCAGCTGTCAGGGCATTTAAAGTTATTAATCCTAGTGACGGTGGACAGTCGATAAATACATAGTCAAATTTATGGACCATAGACTGTAAAGCTTGCTTTAATCTTAATTCACGTGATAAAGCTTGCGACAACTCTATTTCCGCACCGGCGAGCTGAATTGTAGCAGGTACTAGCCACAAACTTGCCACCGGGGTCTCCACAATTGCACGCGCCAGCAAATATTCTTCGACCAAGACGTTATAAGCACAACACTCGACATCAGCCTTATTAACCCCTAAACCACTTGTCGTATTCCCTTGGGGGTCAACGTCCACCAGCAAAACACGCTTGCCACCTTCCGCAATACTAGCGGCTAAATTAATTGCCGTCGTGGTCTTACCTACGCCACCCTTCTGATTAGCGATCGCTACTACCTTACCCATAATAATCCTCCTGTAGCTTCTGTTAAGTATCTTTCAATGGTTGTAAATGCAACATATTCGAATTTACTAAAAGGTTTTATCTAACGTAACCCTTAACTTTTCCTTCCTTCATCTTAAATGACTTGCAGCGCTTAAGTCTTCCCAAGACTTGCTATTTTAAATAAAAGCTACAACTATTAGCCTCTTTCCTAGTTTTATGT
>JBDKGC010000024.1:0-3990 GCA_039798385.1 Bacillota bacterium | reverse complement strand
CACCCGTTCGCCGCTAAGTTTACCGAAGTAAACTCCGCTCGACTTGCATGTATTAGGCACGCCGCCAGCGTTCATCCTGAGCCAGGATCAAACTCTCCATGTTAAATTTCGCTTTAATGCTCATAAAACTGGATTCTGGCAAATAATTCTGTCATGCTTTTAATTAAAAAGCTGTGCTCTTTAGTTTTCAAGGAACAATTAGCAACTGTCTAAAACCATAATACCATCTAGTTGAAACGATGTCAAGAACATTTAGCTCTTAAAAAATACTCCCGGCATCTTATTTAATATATATTAAAACAGTCTAAATCTTTCCAAATAAGTATATATTTAACGGAACAACATATACTTAAATTGGGTAGAAAAACATACACATTAAAATTATTTCATCGAAAATAGAGGTGGCTTCAGTGTCCGCTAGGTTTGAAATGAAACATGACAATCATCGCTTAAATTTCACAATTCCCAAAGAAGAAAACGAACATCTTGCTTTAGTACAATCAAACTATGAGCTCGAGGCTAATGAACAGTTACATCATTTAAATACAGAACTTAATAAACTAGTTGGTGTTAAAGAAGCAAAAAAATTTTTTTTTGAAATATACGCACTAGTTGAAATGCGAAAAAAACGCCAAAAAGCAAGCTTGCCTTTTGAAGAACAGATGCTACATATGATTTTTACAGGAAATCCAGGAACTGGCAAAACTACAATTGCGCGTTTAGCAGGAGATTTCTTTAAACAGATTGGTCTGCTTGATAAAGGACATTTAATTGAGGTAGACAGGGGTGACCTCGTTGGTGAATATATTGGTCATACTGCTCAGCGCACGAAAGAGATCGTGAAAAAAGCCCTCGGTGGCATTTTATTTATTGATGAGGCCTATTCACTTTCCCGTGGCGGAGAAAAAGACTTCGGCAAGGAGGCCATTGATACCTTAGTAAAAGCAATGGAAGACTATCGCCATGAATTTGTCTTAATTTTAGCTGGCTATTCGCATGAAATGAGTAGTTTTTTGAATGCAAATTCAGGGCTTTATTCGCGATTACCTTTACAAATGTTTTTTCCTGATTTCTCTATAACAGAACTGCTTACAATTGCAAAAAACTTATTAGCAGAAAAAGAATATGTGATCTCACCAGCAGCTACTCAATTTTTAAAACAACATCTCTTATCTCACAAACATAAAACACTAGGAAACGCACGTTACATAAGGAATTTGATAGAAAGAGCGATTAGACAACAAGCTGTTCGTTTACTAAAACAAAAAGAGATCCCGCGCGAGGAGCTAATTACTTTACGCCGTAGTGATTTTCAGTTACACTAGTACTAGCTTTTGCTAGTTCTAAGGTGGTGTTTTAGTATTTTAAAGCTTCATAAACAATATAATTTAAAACAAGCTGCTTCAAAAGCAGAAGATCTAGTTTTTCCTATATTCAAAGAAATTACCGCTACCACTGTACAAAACCTAGCACGCCTTCTCGATGCATTTCGTACACACCATGTTACTGAAGCTCATTTACATTCGTCAACAGGATATGGTTATGACGATATGGGACTTACAACTTTGGAAAACGTATTTGCCACTTATATGGGTGCTGATGCGGCTTTAATAAGACCTAATTTTATTTCCGGAACACATGCTATTACTGTTGCACTGTTCAGCTGCTTGCATCCTGGCGATCACTTTCTTTATATAACTGGTGAGCCCTACGATACATTACTACCAGTATTAGGGATAAATAAGTCTCACCCAGACTCACTAGCTGCTTGGAATATTAGCGGCGAAATTGTACCCTTAAGCAACAATGGTTGTTTTAACTTAAAAGAAATTAAGGGAAAATTAAAACCTAATACCAAACTCATTTGTATACAACGCTCAAGTGGTTATTCTACTCATCCTTCACGTTCGATGCAAAATATTGCATATGCTATAAAAAGCTTACGTTCGCTTCGAAAAGATTTACTTTTTTTTGTAGACAATTGTTATGGGGAGTTTGTGGAAACAAGCGAACCTTCCCAGCATGGTGCAGATTTAATTGCCGGATCTTTAATTAAAAATCCAGGCGGCGGATTAGCTAAGAGTGGCGGATATATAGCTGGAAAATCAAACTTAATTTTAAGAGCAGCTGAACGTTTAACTGCTCCAGGACTGGGTAAACATGGTGGAGCATCATACGGATATCTGCGAGACTTTTGGCAAGGTCTTTTTCTAGCACCCAGCGTAGTAGGTGAAGCATTAAAAGGTGCTGTGTTTACGGCAGCGTTACTCTCTAGCTTAGGCTTTAAAACAACGCCTTGCTGGTCAGATAAGAGAACAGATATTATTCAAAAAATTTCTTTTGCTGATGCCGCAACATTGCTCAAATTTTGTGAACAGATTCAAGCATTTTCCCCAATTGATGCCCATATTACTCCTATACCAGCACCAATGCCTGGTTATCAAGATAAGATTATTATGGCTGCCGGGACATTCGTGCAAGGTTCTAGTATTGAACTAACCGCCGATGCTCCACTAAGAAAACCTTATACCTTGTTTATGCAGGGTGGCCTCTCTTATGCCCATGTTAAAATAGCTATCACGAAAACATTAGAGGTTATGTTAAAATACGAATAATACTACTTATTTACTGAAAAGGGGCTAGTTGATGAAGAAAAATTTGTGCAGGACTGAAATTTTAAACCAAGTTAAATCCGAAAAAATATCTTATGTCCGTCTTCAATTTACAGACTTATTAGGTGTTTTAAAATGTGTGGAAATACCTGTTGAACAATTAAAGAAAGCTTTAGATAATCAAATTATGTTTGATGGTTCGTCTATCGAAGGTTTTGTAAGAATTGAAGAATCAGATATGTATCTTTACCCTGATTATAACTCCTGGGTTATTTATCCTTGGCTGACAAATGGTGAGCAAAAAATTGCTGGTATTACCTGTGACGTATACACACCTGCTGGAGAACCTTTTGCTGGCGACCCACGTTATAGATTGAAAATTGCATTAGAAGAAGCAAAGAAAATGGGCTTTACATCTTTCTTCGTTGGATCAGAGCCTGAATTTTTTTTACTACACACTGACGAACACAGTAATCCTACTTTAGAGCTAAATGACCAGGGGGGTTACTTTGACTTGGCCCCTCTTGACCTAGGGGAAAATTGCCGCAGAGAAATAGTTCTTACCTTAAATGAGATGGGCTTTGATATAGAAGCATCGCATCATGAAGTAGCACCAGGTCAACATGAAATTGATTTTAAATATGAAGAAGCTTTAACCGCTGCGGATCAGATTCAAATCTTTAAATGGGTTGTAAAAAATATTGCTCGTAAACATAAGTTACATGCTACCTTTATGCCAAAGCCTCTTTATGGCATTAACGGTTCTGGTATGCATTGTCATCAATCTTTATTTAAAGGCGATCAGAATACCTTTCATGATGATCAAGACGAACATGGACTAAGCATAATAGCCAGACAATATATCGCAGGTATCTTAAAGCATGCTCGAGCCTTTACAGCTATAACAAACCCTCTGGTTAACTCTTATAAAAGATTAGTCCCGGGATACGAAGCACCATGTTATATAGCCTGGTCACCCAAAAATCGCAGTCCTTTAGTTCGTGTACCAGCCTCGCGAGGTCTTAGTACTAGAATTGAAGTCCGCTCACCCGATCCAGCAACAAATCCTTATCTCGCATTGGCTGTGATGTTAGCAGCCGGTTTGGATGGTATTAAAAATAATTTACCACTTCGAAACGAGACAGCAGGTAATATTTATGCTAAAAGTGATTGCGAGCGCCGTGAAGCTGGTATTAATAGTCTACCAAGTAATTTACATGATGCATTAAATGAATTAAAGAAGAATGCTACGATTACCAGGGCGCTTGGAGATCACGTTTTAACAAGCTTTATTCGTGCCAAAGAATTAGAATGGGAAGAGTTTCTAACTTGTGTCCACCCCTGGGAAAGAGACAAATATATAACCACGTATTAGAAA
>JBDKGC010000023.1:0-4503 GCA_039798385.1 Bacillota bacterium | reverse complement strand
CTACTTAACAAGTCAATCTCAACCGGATAGCGCTGAAACCGTTTGCAAAAATTTTGGTAATGTTGTTCGGCCAAAATCGTAGTAGGTGTTAAAAAAGCAACCTGTTTTTTATCCATCACAGCTTTAAAAACAGCTCGCATCGCCACTTCCGTCTTTCCATAGCCTACATCGCCACATAGCAGGCGATCCATCACTACTGGTCGCTCCATAGCAGCTTTAATCTCTGTAATAGAACGCAGCTGATCGGGAGTCTCTTCATAAGGAAAGTCTAATTCAAATTCCGCTTGATAGCTTGTATCTGGGGCAAAAGCATAGCCGGGAGCTGCTTCGCGTTTGGCATAAAGCTCAATTAACTCTTCCGCCATCTCCTCGACAACCTTCTTCGTCTTTTTCTTGGTCCGCTCCCAGGAGCCACTGCCTAATAAATCTAGACGAGGAACCACACCTTCCTGTCCCACATACTTTTGTACTAAACCTAGCTGCTCGACCGGAATATATAATTTATCATTTTTAGCATATTTTATTTGTAAATAATCACGACTAACTCCCTGCGCTACCAAGGTTCTTAATCCTAAATATTGTCCAATACCATTATGAAAATGTACAACATAGTCCCCTTCACGCAAATCTTGATAGCGTTTAATGCGTGCCCCATAATTATTACTTTTAGAAGTTCGCCCAGAGGCAACAGCACTGCCAAACAAATCTTGCTCCGTAACCAATGCCAGTTTGGCCGAAGCTAAGGTAAAGCCTTGTTTAAGCTGACCAAACAGCATCATAGCCCCTGGCGTCAACTCATAATCCACAATCATTTTTTTTAGTCGGTCTTTATGTTTTTCATCTCGCGCCACTAAACAAATTGACCATCCTTGGGCACGAAAAGATTGCCATGCCTCTTGAATACGATCTTTTTTGCCATGAAATTTCTCTAAATTCTCACTCGCAAACAAAAGCACTTCGGGTTTTTCTGAATTATGAAGGTGGTCATCGCTTAGAGAGGTTAAGTAACAAACCTGCCCGCCATATTGCTCAATCGCACTTATAGGCTTAACGGCCACCGCTTGTTCTTCTTGCTCCAGACGTTTAGCCACGGCTTTAATTCTAACCCACTCTTCACATAGGATTAGCAGCTGGTCATTAAAATAAGTAAACAAAGAAACAGCAGGCGCAAGCATTGTAGCGGGGGAAAAAGTTAACTCCCTGGGTGACAAAGTTTGCTTGCTAATGGTTCGCTGATCTTCTGGCGAAAAAAACCTAATCGACTCTAACTGTTCACCAAAAAAATCTAAACGAACCGGATCTTCGTAGGTTAAAGGGTATAAATCCAGCAAATTACCCCGCACGCTAAATTCACCGGGAGTTGTTACTAAATTAACATGTTCATATCCTGCTTGTACTAAACGCTTAGCTAATTTATGATACTCCTGCCCAACAGCTACCCGTATATGATGCTTTTCCCAAAGGGCTTTCGAAGGAACAAGCTCTTTAAGAGCATCAATTGAAGCAACAAAGAACGGGGACGTCTCTTTCAATAAAGTTAAGCCATCAAGCAGCCTAGCGCGTTGCGCCATTAATTCTAACTGTGTTGTCGTACGTACTTTAGCAGCTTGATGTTCAATTGGTAGATAGGTAACCACCTGGTCCGTAAAAAAAGAGAGTTGCTCCGCCAAACATAAGGCCTGATCAGCACTATATGTCACAACCATTACCGGTCTTTGTAACTCTTCTTTTAACACAGCAGCAACTAGCATTTTTGAGGCACCCCGTAGTCCCGTCAAATACTGCTCAGAAAGCCCCTTATTCACATTAGCAACAAGCCTCCAAAAGAGCGGAGCTTGTCTCACCAACTCATGTAATTTATCCATCTACCTCACCTAAAATACAATTACTCAATTACTACCTGCTGCTCTTTAAAGTTTATCTAACGTAGATAATATTATTATTTTACTTTACGATTATAAGTATTCATTGCTGGCACAAAACCATCTTGTACGGTGATTTTAATAGCCTCTAGCGCCGAGTTTACGGCCTTGTCCATTACTAGCTCCTCTTCAGCTGTAAATCGTGCTAAAACATATTTACTAACATCCATACCTTCCGTTGGACGCCCAATACCTAACCGTATTCTTTTAAAAGATTGTCCCTTAAAAATATTAATAATTGACTGTACGCCATTATGACCGCCTGCTCCGCCATCTTCACGTAACCGTAATTGTCCTACCGGTAAGTCCATGTCATCATAAACAACTGTCAATTCTCTAGGTGTTAACTTAAAATAACTAAGAAAAGCTGCTACTACTCCTCCAGAAAGATTCATATAAGCAAGCGGTTTAAGCAATGCCACTCGTTTGTTGTTAACAGTGCCTATACCTGATTCACCTTGAAAACGGTCTAAGGTTAAGCTAATATCCCAGAGAGCCCTAAGCTGCTCTATCACCCAAAAGCCGATATTATGTCGCGTCGCTTCGTAGCGCTTTCCGGGATTACCTAATCCAACAATTACCTCCACCCTAAATCGTCCTCTCAAAGTATACTCCACTGTTCTAAAGCTACATATACTATTGTATCAACAACGTAAGCCAACTACAAATTGATTTATAGCGATTGCATGCTTGGAGTTCGTTAGTATACAATAATAAAATGCAAAAACTTGATTTAACAAACATAAATATTAGGTCACCCAAGCTACCAAAAGCCTTTCATCAGACTAAAATAGTTCTCTTAACAGACCTACATGAGTCAACTTTTGGTCCTTCTAATAGTGTGCTAATTCAACTGATAGCTAACGCACAACCTGACTATATCTTCTGTGTCGGCGACTTTATTGATCATAACCTTAAAGTAGCTGTAGCACTACTACAAGAGCTTGTTGCTATCTGCCCAGTTTATTTTGTACCTGGTAATCATGAGTACCATTCTGGCCGTTACCCGGAGTTCGTTCAAGAACTACTGCGCCTCCACGTCCACGTCCTTAAAAACAGTCATCTCTACCTCACAAAAAAACAAGATCAAATAATCTTAGCAGGCATCGATGACCCTACTTTTAAAGCTAATCCTGAACCCAACTATTTTAAAATTCTGCGTAAAATTTTAAAGATGCTAAGAAATACACTGGTACGATTAAAGCTGCTAGCACCTAGCCCTGCTCAAAAAAAAGCAAGTTTACAACCTGAGCTAGAGCAAGCGCTTGCCGGTACAAAGTCTAACTACTACACAATCTTGTTAAGTCACCGCCCCGAACAATTACCACTCTATAAAACCTACCCCATTGACCTGGTCTGCGCCGGTCATGCCCATGGTGGGCTCGTCCAACTACCTTGGCTAGGTGGACTTTTATCGGGAGAACAAGGACTTTTTCCTAAATATGCGCAAGGCCTTTACCAAGAACATGGTACGAAACTGATCGTCTCACGTGGCCTCGGAGATTCAAGTAGCATCTCCTTGCGGGTCAATAATAATCCAGAAGTTGTGCTAATCACCTTACTTTGTACATAGGTAATAAAAACCATCAGTATTAGGAAAAGTCCTAAAATCTTAACTGTTTATTTAGCGTTAGGGTGGATCTCACCAGCGCAGCCGATAGGTTATGCTACAACACGTGCCACAGCTCAAAGTTCAGCTAGTTCACCAGCGATGCGGCCGATGGGTTATGCTGCAACAGGTGCCGCAGCTCAAAGTTTAGCTAGTTCATCACAGATGCGGCCTATGGGTTATGATGCAACAGGTGCCGCAGCTCAAAGTTTAGCTAGTTCATCACAGATGCGTCCGATGGATTATGCTGCAACAGGTGCCACAGCTCAAAGTTCAGCAATACCATCCTTTGTTGGTTGCCGCTATAATTTAAGATGTAACAAGAAAACATGCCCGTTCAGGCATGCGACACCAAATGGTTTGTCCCCAGCAGCAGATACTACTTCAACTTTACCAAGCGTTACATGTGGTGAAAGCAAAAAAAAGAGAGGCAAATCCTCTCTTTTTTTAATTAATTTGTTTTAAATTCCTTAAGTCCTTGGACAATGGGAGTCATTTACTCTCTGCCAATATTGGGTTTGATGTCTAGCTTCAGCTTGCGCACGCTCGCGCATAGCTAATTGTTCCTGCACATATGGTCGCGCTGTTTCTGTTGCTAAATAACAAACAGTGGCCGTAAAAAGTATAAAAAATTTACTTTTCCAGCGTGCCACAAAACTTGGTTGTTTTTTGACTTCGGCTTTAGGAGCTACCATAGGTATTAACTCCTTCGCCTGCTGTTTGTCTTCTGTAACTACTTCAGGTGGTATAAATTGTGCCGCTGAAGAAGAGGAAGATAAAGCTGGTGCCTGTTCGGCAGCTTGCTCAGGTGGCAAAACAATCGTTTTTTCTGACTTTTTATTTCCTGATTTTTTTTTTCGGTTCTTACAGCGTAAACTATTGGCAAAGAAGATCCAGCGCAACCAATGAAACAAATGCACGAAACTAAACACTTTAGTTTTTTCATCAACAGAAGCTCCCTCGGTCTAGTAT
>JBDKGC010000022.1:0-2907 GCA_039798385.1 Bacillota bacterium | reverse complement strand
AAATAACATGTTGGTCAAAAAATCAAAAATATTAGTACTATTTAAAGGCATACCAGAAGTAAAGACGACTGTGCATTGTTTATTATAGTGTTCATTAGAATCAGAGTAGCGAAGATGGTGTACTGGTTCTTGGTGAGCTATAGGGTGAAAGGAGTAGCTCTGTGGTGAATATTCTTCAATATAGTAACTAGTATTTAGTTTTTTTTTTCTTCATTATTAATTGAACTTAGTGGGTGTGTTGCAGCAACTTGGAAATGTTCATCTTGCTCATTAGGGACAGTAAGATGCTCCGCGAATTGATTAACAATGTCTTGTGTTGTAGGAGTGGCGTAATTAGGGAATTCAGGATACATTGCAGTCGGATTTTCTGGTGTTTTATCTGAGGCACTTTCAGGAGCAGGTTGTACAAATACTTCTTTTTGTAAATTTTCTAGTTTTATAGGAGTAGATTTCTCTAATGTTCTAGCTTGATTAATTTCTAAATTTTCAGGTGACGAAGCTTCAGATGGCTGATCTTTTAGTTCGGGTGCAGGAGTCGGTATAGGTTGATCAATTACTTTATTTTTTAAGTTTGATGGAACTGCTTTTTCAATTGGTTGGTCAGTTGTTTCATCCTTTAGATTTTCTGGTACAGGAGTCTGTGTAGGTTGATCAATTACTTTGTTTTCCGGGGTTGTACTTGCAGGATTTTTAGTTACCTGGTCAATTGTTTTATTGTTTAGATTTTCAGTTGCAGAAGTTGGTGTAGATTGGTCTGTTATTTTATTTGAGTTGCGTTCATGTTGCATCTCTTTTTGTGTTTCAAATGAAGGATATTGGGCAAAGTTTTGCTCATGTTTTAAGGTCGTATATTTATGGGAGTCTGGGGTTTGCGTGTAATAGCTTTGTTCATGTGGAGGGGGAGGAGTTGGCGGTGTTGGTGGTGAGGGAGGGACGGGTGGCATTTTTTCATGATAGGTATAACAAGGATGACAGTGCGGACAATATTCACCACATGTCATGCACCTTTTTAGCTCATCATAGGAATGCGTAACTTCTGAGGGTTCAGCGGCTTGATTCCACTGTGCCATGTAGGCTTGGTACATGCTAGGGTGCATAAACATGGGGTGGCAGTAACGTCTAAAGTATTCCATCAAATCACTTCCTTTTTTTTTATTTATTTTTAGCATATGAAATTAATGTATGAAGTATGCCTCATTATAAGTGAACTTTAGTATTGTTCAAGATTTGGTATGGTATAGTGAACATATACTAAAAAATGTTACAGACGCTTTCTTTAGTGAAAAATATAGAACTGCGTGGAAAAACAAACAATTGGAGATATATTTTGACTTTCGATTTTTAGGAGATAGCTCGTGATTATTGGACTTGGGATAGATATGGTTAAAGTAAGTCGCTTTAGGGTTAGAACAGAAGGGGTGGCCAACAGGATTTTGTCTGAGCAAGAGTTTAAGTTTTGGCGCAACAAGGGAAGTAATTCATTAGAACATTTAGCAGGGAGATTTGCAGCCAAAGAAGCTTTTGCAAAGGCGTTAGGAACTGGAATAGGCCACAAATGTAGTTTTCATGATATACAAATTTTCAATAACAACTATGGTCAACCGTTAGTTTTATGGAATGAAAAAATAAGCCTAGTCTATAAAAATTTGATATGTAACCTATCAATTACGCATACTAAGGAGTATGCTTTAGCCAATGTGGTGTTAGAAGTTTAAAGTACCCCATCTTCTATTTTTTTTCGATAGTCAGCCATTAGCTGAAGCATAAAATGTAAGTTGTGAATTGTGGCTAGTGAGAAGGCCGTTAGTTCGTGAGCTTTAAATAGGTGTCTAAGATAAGCGACGGTAAAGTTTTTGCAGGTGTAACATGGGCAGTCAGGTACGATGGGGTTAAAGTTCGTTGCATGCATTTTATTAAGAATCCGTAGGCCACCAGCTGCTGTAAAGAGCAGACCATGACGTGCGGCTTTGGTGGGATGGGCAGCGTCGAAGGTGTCTATCCCGAGAGGTATACAATTTTTTAGTGTCATGGCATCGGCCATACCTAATAGGTGTACAGGTTTTTTTAAGGTTAAATGGGGCATTGTTATATCAAGCATCTCCATCATTTCTTTTTTATTTTTACCAAAACTACCGCCGATAGCGAAACCATCAAAATTAAGACGCGTTAATTGTTGGCAACTAATTTTGCGTAATGTTGCATCAATTCCGCCGTGAATTACAGCGTAGAGTGCTTGATTGGTAGGGTGTGCTTTATGGTAAGTAAGAGAGCGTTCTGCCCAGCGATGGGTTCGCTCAAATGAAGTTTTTAGTATTTCAGGACTAACATGATAAGGAGGCAGCTCGTCAAAACTAATCATAATATTGGCCCCGAGCTCTTTTTGGGCAGCAATTGATCGTTCAGGACTTAATAAAAGCTTATGCCCGTCCCGATAGGAGCGAAATGTCACGCCCTCTTCGGTGATGTTTACAACACTATTTGCAAAGTGTTTCTTACCTTGGCTTTTTAATTCCTTAGCTACACCGCCATATGCTAAGCTAAAAACTTGAAACCCACCAGAATCGGTAATAATAGGTAAAGAACGACCTATAAACTTATGAATTCCTCCCGCTTGTTTAATAAGAGCTGTTCCTGGTTGCAGCATGAGATGATAGGTGTTGCAAAACATAAGTTGCAGTTCCATCTCTTGCGCTAATAGATTATCAATGGCTTTCAAGGTACCGTTAGTCCCCACAGCAACGAAAGCTGGTGTCTCAATCGGGCCGTGTGTAGTATGTATTCGGCCACGGCGGGCAGCTGATTTTTTTTATTGATATAGTATTTCAAACATAATATTTTTTTTCATTATAAGAGTCTGCTCCAAAATAATTTACTAATCTTTGCTGCTTTAGCTTACCTGTTTATTTC
>JBDKGC010000021.1:0-3214 GCA_039798385.1 Bacillota bacterium | reverse complement strand
ATATTAATAGGTATATTTTTATATAAAGATGTTAATTGCAATGATTCTAACAATTGATATGCAATAGGAAAATAAAGAGAAGATGTTGGAACAACAAAACATAATTGATCTAGTACTGTTTTAGAAGGAGTTGTAAAAGTATTGCGAGGTAAATTTAATGAAAGAGTAAAGCGCGGAGTAGTGTTTTCTAGTAAATATTCCATAGTTAATAATTTATTAGCTATTAGTGGTGGTTGTTTTTCCAAAGCATAACTTCTCTCGGCTCTCTTTTCTTGATGAATTCTTGACTTCGCAGTTTCCCTGTTTTTACCCCTCACTCTTCTTCGATTTCGTCCCCCAAGCATTGTTTCCACCTCGCTATGTTTCTGTTTTTTATTTACGATATCTTCCAGACCTTCGTAAATACCTTGCCATTCTAGACTCTCTAAGATGCCGACCAGCAACGTTCACTGTTTCCTTACTCAATTTTTCAATTATTTCGTTTATTCTAGAATTAATAGCACTGTTTATCTTGTTGAAATTATATTGGTAATGCATAAAATTTGCTGATTGCTTAGAAAGTTTTCGGTAATACTCTTCATCCTCAACTAGCTTTTTCATATAATTTGCAGCCTGCTCAACATCTGGCTCCGCCCAATAATTGCCTTTATTATACACATTATTAAGATAACTTCGTTCTAATGGCACAAGACTATAATTAACTAAACAAGCATTATCGGGCTTGGCAAAATCAGTGTTTGCTGACCAATTTGTACAAATTACGGGCTTACCAAAAGACATCGCTTCCGCTAAGCACATTCCAAAACCTTCACCGCGATGCAAAGATACAAAAGCATCACATTCATTCATCAAAGCATAATTTTGTTCTGCAGATAGTACTTGATAAATAACATGTATATTTGGATTCTTATCAATCATCTGTTCCATAGAATGCTTATAATAACGCCCCATAGCATTTGGTGTGGTTTTAATTATTAATGCTACACGAGTATCGTTTAGAGGAAAGGCACGCATAAAGGCCTCTAAAACAGCCTCTGGATTTTTTCGCGCATCATAATCGGTCTGTGGATTATTAAACATATAAAGAAATAAAAATCTATTTCTAAGTTGTTGAGGTATAACATTCGTTAGTACACTAGGAACAACCGGCGACATAAAAGTAGGCAATAAATATACAGGGGACGTGGTTACCATAGCAAGTTGTTGCATGTTAAATGTCGAATGTACCCAAAGTTCATTAAATTTTGCTAACCTCCCCACGAGACGCTGGGGTACCTGCTTTAATTCCCATAATAAAAAACCAATATTATAATTACAGTGTGAACTATACGATGCTACAGAAGCTACATTAGCATGAAATATGCTTATTTTTGGTTTGTATCTAGTTAATATTTCTGCATTTTTGTTAACAAAAATATTAGGATTAGTTCCTAAACATGTTAATAAATTATTACTTAATTTGCCAAGCCCACTAAAATTATCAAAGCTACTATTAACTTGTACCTCTATTAAAGACATGGTACCCATCCTCTATATCTTTCTAATCACCACTAAATTTGTCGTTTGATGAATTAATTGATAATTAGCTAAAAATCCTGCTAACTCATTAATATTAGAATTTGCCATTACTTCCTTGGGTGCCATCAAGTGTCTAAGATCCAGAATTTCTATCTTCGCCGCAAGTTCCTTAGAAAGCAGCTCTTTATCTTGCTGCCAGCGTGGAAAGTGATTTATATGAACATCCTCAATGATATAAGTTCCGAAGGGCTTTAGTTTATGGAGCGAGTGTTTCAAAAATGTTAAGTAAGAGCTATATTCATGACAACCATCATCAATAATTATGTCAAATGTTTTATTTTGTAGTTCAGGTTGGTTAAATAAGGCTTTAATTGAAGCTGGGTTATTTTGATCACATAAAAATGTTTTTATGCGTGGCGCTGTAAATAACAACTTATCCATAATATCAGCACCATAAACATTGGCTTGTGGAAAATAGTCAGCCCATCCACGCAAGGAATTACCATGCCAAATACCTAGTTCAAACAGATTTAGAGCCTTATTTCTCATCCCATGAAATAACTTATGGTAAAAACTGGTATAAGTATGTCCGCCATAGCCTTTATCACTTCCATGTTGTTCCATAATTTTACATAATGGTGTTATATAATTTTTTTTTATCGGTCCCGTTGGTACTATTTTTCTTTCAGTAGGAACTTTAAATTTAGCAACACGTTGTGTTCTTCTGCGCATACTTCACCCTACTTTAAATAGTATACAAAGATTTTTTACTATCATCATCTTATTCTCCTATCTCCCATTAAGCATCGGTTGCTTGTCTTAAATATTTAAAAACAGACTGGTCTCTAATTTTACTGCTTAATTTTGTCGCTAGTTTGCACACGCCATCTCCTTCGTAGTACAATAAATTCACGTACATACTTAATTTAGAAGGAGCATTACTTATGGACAAAAAAAAGCTTACACTGCTAATTATGTTACCTATTTTCACATTGACTTCACTGCCTACACAAGCAGTAACAAAAAAGGCGCCAGCTAAACATCAAAAAAAGATTGTTTGCCGTACTAAAGCTCAACCAAAAAAAGTTTTTGTAAAAACTTCATGCAAACTAGCTGTTCCTAAAAAGAAAACACCTACTAATGCTCCTTTGAAAGTTAATTTTACCTCCTTGCTCTTAGTAAACAGAACGCATACCCTACCTGCTAATTATGTCCCATTTAATCTAGTAAAAGTAACTGTTCCGGCCAATAAAGCAGGGATGCAGCTTAATCGTACTACTCATGCAAGCTTAATTAACCTTTTTGCCGCAGCAAAGAAAGCTGGACACCAACTACTTGCTATCTCTTGCTTTCGAGATTATGCTTATCAAAACAACCTATATCAAGCTAGTTTGAAAAAATTTGGCCAAGCCCATACCAACAAGTACGTTGCTGCGCCCGGTAAAAGTGAACATCAAACAGGGCTTGCCATCGATATTGGTCTACAGGGAAACTCTTTATCTGTGAATTTTGGACAAACAGCTGCTGGCAAATGGTTAAAATCTAATGCCCCTAAGTTTGGTTTTATATTGCGCTATCCTCAAGGTAAAGAAAGGATTACTGGTTACAACTATGAGCCTTGGCACTTTCGTTTTGTAAAAGATGCCGAAACAGCCAAAGCAATTATAGCAGCGGGAACATTAGAAGAGTATTTAGC
>JBDKGC010000020.1:0-5333 GCA_039798385.1 Bacillota bacterium | reverse complement strand
TGGACCTGGTGGACAGAGTGTCAATACGACAAAGTCAGCCGTTCGTATTACCTACCTGCCGACGGGGATGTCTGTTTCGTGTCAAGATGAAAAATCACAGCTGAGTAATAAAGATAAAGCGATGCGTGTTTTAAGAGCAAGACTATTAGATTTAAAACAGCAGGAAGAGCAGGCCAAACAAGACGATGCTCGCAAATCAGCAATTGGAAGTGGTGACCGTAGCGAACGGATCCGTACTTATAACTTCCCGCAAAATCGTGTGACCGATCACCGTATTGGACTCACATTGCGTAAGTTAGACCAAGTAGTTGACGGTGATCTAGAAGATATTATAGATGCCCTAAAAGCCCATGATCAAAGTGAAAAACTCAAAGGAAACTAGGCCTACTATCCAAGAACTCCTATACCAAGCTCCTGACCTCTTGAAATCAATAGCCCCACAAGAAGCGGTAGCACGCTTGCGCGTACTGCTTTGTTTTATTTTAAACATAAACCGGACCGAACTGTTTACACGCCTAACCGACCGCCTCACTATAAAAGAGTCAGAGCTTTTTTTAAGCAGCATCAAACGGCTACAAAACCATGAACCGATTCAATATATAACTGGCCAACAAGAATTCTACGGACGAACCTTCTTGGTAAATAAAAATGTTCTAATTCCACGCCCCGAAACCGAAGAACTAGTTGCACTGTTTCGCACTACATATCCACAGAACGTCCACGCTACCGTCGTTGACCTCGGGACCGGCAGTGGAGCGATCGCCATAACGCTTGCCCTCGAATGCCCTAACCTGAAATTGATCGCAGTTGATAAATCACTAACAGCTTTAAAGCAAGCTAAAGTAAATGCTAAGCGCCACCAGGTACAAGAACGTATAACATTTTATCAGGGTAACTTCTTAGCACCAGTAAATGAACAAGCAGACGTTATACTCTCTAATCCCCCATATATTAGTACAGAAGAGCTGGCAACCCTTCCGAAACATGTGCGCAACTTTGAACCTAAGCTTGCCCTAGCTGGCGGCCGTAGTGGACTCGCAGCTTATCACACTATTCTGGATCAAATTACAAAGCTAAGCTATAAACCCAATTTAGTGCTCCTTGAAATTGGAATGACGCAAGGGGAACAAGTAACAGCTATCATTACAGCAGCTTTGCCAATGTATAGCTGCAAAGTCAAAAAAGACCTATCGGGAAAAGAACGGTTTATTATGCTGGAGAAAAATACAAGTTAATAAATAACTTTCATCTAATACTACTAATGAAAAATGATTGCCAATGCTTCTTTTGCTATTTATTTGTAACAGCTGCTAACCTAAAAAAAACTTTGAACCAACCTACCTAAAACTTCTCAATCTAAGCCGATAACCTCCCTTTGTACGCCAATTTTTAAAAAATGCTGGTTTCCAATCGGTTTGTTTCCTTATAATCTCTTTATATCTAAGAAAAGAGCTGTATTCAGACGGATATTTTACATAAAAACCTAGTTCTGGTCGCCATGTACCCGTAGCCCAGGTAGTTACATCGTTTTTAGCGCGCACGGCAAAATGTGTGTAAGGGTAAACGCGAACCTTGCCTTTTAAATTATGAGCCATAACTAGCCACTGCAAAACCATCTCTATATTTAAACTTTGATAATTATAGTGATGCTTAAGCAGTGAATTATAAAAAGCCGCCGGCTCCAACAGCAAATACTCCAGGAATCCCAAAAATACTTCTATATATTTAGATGATACAATAATATACCGATCGGGCAATCCTCCCCAATACTGACCATCGGGGAAATATATAAAGCCTGGATCTAATAACTCTAGGCTAAAGTGCGGTATTTTAAATAAAAGGTCCGTTCGTCCTATAATAAACCAAGTATATTTACTTAGTAACTGCTGCTGTCGTAACATTTTCAGCATATGATACAAGTTGTACCAAATAATAGCTGTCTGGCTCTGTTGGTTATTTGGAGGGCGTTTAAGTCCGCCTAAAAAAAGACCATTAATTTTGCTAAGTAATGACCTCCAAGCAGAAGTTGCACCTAGCTCGGCTTGCGCTTGATCATATAAAGTATCTAAGTCTTTATTCTGCTGATTAAAATCCCAAATATATTTCGCGCGCCTGTAAAAAAGGTTGCCCTGCTTCAAATAGTCTATATTTTGATGATTATGAATTGCTAATGCTAAATCAGCTTGTGCTGCATCTAACACATTCTGACAAAATGGTTTAGCAGTTATGTTTGCCGCCCGCATCTCACCGCGCATTAAAAATAAAACCTTCAAAGGAGAAACAGGAGCTGCTTTTTCAACCGTAGGGCTTGGCTGCGGATGATGATTAGAAGGAACTGGAAATATTCTCCCAATAGACCTTGCTTGTCTTTTTTGGCGTCTCACAAAATAAGGTCCTTTCTAATTAACTCCACTATCTACTAGGTCTTGCTCTTCTACTAGTGGTACGTGTTTTTCTACTGTTTGTAAAATGATAGTGTTCTTGCTGCGATTTAATTGAGTTTTCTGTCGGTCTATAAGCAGTCCTCTTCGTGCCCTTCTTACTAGAAGAGATTGATGAAGCAAGACTTTTTCTAGTTGACTTTCTTCTAGTATTTGTTGCACTCACCGATCTAGTCCGGCTTGAAAACCGGGCCTTTTTCTTTTTGAGTGTTTCCTGAACATCTGGCATACCAACAAAAGAACCTTGTTCTACTTTTAAGCTTGGCTCATTTACAGCTATACTTTCCTCTGTTTCCTGCATCCCTTGCATAACAAATAAAGAACCTTGTTCTACTTTTGAGCTTGGCTCACTCTTAGCTAGTCTTTCCACTGCATGTTGTAAATGTAAAGTCTCTTTGTTTTCAAGCTTTGTTAAATCAGCGTTAGCAATTCTTTTCTCGAATAGTTTAAGGGCGAAATCGTATAACTCTATATCTAATTGATTGTACTCCTTAATCTGATCAATTGTGGCTTGTGGTACCTCTTTTAATAAAGGTCTATTTGGGTTAACATTTTTTTCAAAATCTTTATATTCCGCTATGTTAAGTTCCCATCCTAGTACTTTTTTCATAAGTAGTAGTGATTCATAAAACCGTTCTGTGATACCAAAAACATCAAAATGATGCTCTAATATTTTTTTCGCAAGTTCAAGGTCTTCAGTACCATTTGCTAAGCATTTTACCTGAAGATTAGCGTAACTTTTACCTAGACTTGAATTTAAAAAACATTTTATATTTCCCCCATTCCAGCCTTGCTGTTCTAATATTTTTTTAAATAATTCGCCCTTACTAGTTTTATAATGACAATAAAAAAAAGTAGAAATAATTCTTTGAATTGGTTCACGTAACATTGTTATAGCTTTAACATCGTGCATATGAAACAACAGCTGAAAAAAACTAGAATTAATCTGGTGTTCTCTTGTAGGCAGCCGATCCTGTACTTTTTTAAATTCAAAAATTCCTAGACTTTGATTAACAACTGCATGTGCTGTAATAACTTTGGCCTGCAAACCTTTTTTTATTAAAGATACTATCTCTTCCTTACTACACAATCTATCCTCCAAATAATTTGCAAAACAACCCAGATACTGAACAACCTCAGTTTGATACGCTTCCCTTAATATTTTAGTTAATGACGTACCTGCAGTTTTAGGTATATGCTGAAAAAAAACAAGCGATTCTCTTTCAACCAGTTTCATTAAAAAAATCTCCTTAATCCCCATCTATTTTTTACTACGTACTACCTCTTTTGATAAGGAGATTGCACCCCTGGTCCAGCTGGAGGATGTCCTCCATCAATATGGGTTCCATATTTGGGTGTATTATATGCTTCTCTTGCTGTTAACTCTTTAAAACCGGACCTTAATAGTTGATCCTTTCGAATAAAGAAAGCATTACACCCCATATGCTCTGTTCCTAATAAACAATAACCCATACTTTTTCCAAGCTCTTCAAATTTATTTAAACTTGCACCATAATTGTTGCTACCATCCCAAGCAAAATTTGGATCATACGGTCTAATCCATTTAAGCGGTGGTGGATAAGAAGCATTATACTCTATAACAAGCACACGGGGCCTATACATAGCTAATGCTTGCCAAACATAGTAGTCGTTTCCATCCAAATCAATAGATAAGAAATCAAACTCTTTAGGAATTTTAGCTGCTTTAAAAATTGCTGCAATATTCTCCCGTGTAATAAAATTGTTATATACACTCACCTTCGCTTCTAAACCAAGCTTATGATAATTGCTGCGAGCCTGCTGGCAAAATTTACTACTTCCCTCAATAAATACACCGTGCCATCCATGGTTCATAATTAAATTTGCTGTATTACTCATTGCAATTCCATCATAACCACCAAACTCAACACATAACCTATTGGTTGTACCTATCCGCCTAAAAATTTCTTGAATGATACCATCTTCTCCAAACTGTGATTTAATTTTATGTTCATACAGATGAAGTTGATTAGGCGATACAATACTTTTAGGTTCAGTATTATAATGACCCCTTCTCAAAGACCTGTGCAATCTACCCTTAACATTCCGACGCGAGCTGCTAAACAATTGTTTACCCCCCAATAAAAAAAAGATAATTCTTTATCTTTTTTTTCTAAAATGTAAAGAAGTTCTTACCGGCTGAGCAGAGTCACAATCAGGAATTAAAATATCAAAATTTGATTGATCAAGTTTACTTCTAAAAGCAGCAAAATGAAAAATACCAATTAGCCTTCGATCGTTAACATAAAGCAATTTATTTTTTGCACGAACTAAGCTTAAATTATTATCCACACCTAAACAAAAATTATTTAAATAATTCAATGTTGTTTTGACGTTTGCTTTACTCCCAGCTACATTTAAGCTGTTCTGCTCCAAAACACCCAGCCATTCATTCGGGTTTCTCTGTAAACTGGATATAAATGAATGTTTATAAATTTGAAAAATGTCAGAATGCGAATCAATGCACCACACACCACCATTACACCAATACCATTTTTTTACATACTCTTTTTCCAGGGAGTCTAAGAAACTGTAACCATAACAGCTATGATCAAATATATAGTTTTTGACTTTCGCTATCCCAAGACCATATTCAAGACTAAGATTAACAAAAGAATCTAAGGACCTTTCATCTTGAATCCAAAGGTCAGGGTCTAAAAGAAAATAATATCTATACCCAGGAAAAATCTCAGGTATGTGTGGTCTAGAGGCAAGTGATAGAATATCTTGTTCTTGGCCTCTAACCATCGAATATATTTCAGACAAAATAGATGCAGGATTTAATATTTTTGCAATAGGGAAGTGTTTCTGTAATAATTGTTTCTCACCTAAACTTAATCCAACATCAATTAT
>JBDKGC010000019.1:0-5339 GCA_039798385.1 Bacillota bacterium | reverse complement strand
CTTTTTAGTTTATTATAAAATATTTGACTTTTGGTATTCTTTTATCGGTTTATTAAGTACTCTTAAACTTATGATCGAGGTTAAAAAATGCGCCTTAGGTATTAGTCTTTGCTGAGGATCTTTTTTAAGTGTGTCGATGTTTCCTATAGTAACATATGTTCTTTTTATGTATAGTGCTTGTACGTTTCCTAAAACAACACCAGTTGATTTTCTTTCGGCATTCCTTCAAAGCAGCCCATTTTTTCTAAGGCTTCTAAGTGAGTCGTATTGGTTTTTGTTTTTTTCTGAAAATCTTTAATCGAAATAAATTTTTTGTGTTCATTACGAGCTGTCATTATGTTGATTGCCGCTGTTTCCCCTACACCATTGATCGAAAAAAAAGGTAAGATCAAACTTTTTCCGTCAATTACAAAATGTTTGGCGTGTGATTTATAGAGGTCGATTGGTTTAAAGTCAAAGCCTCTAGCATAATATTCTTGAACTGATTCAAGTAAAGTAAGCAGGTTTTTTTCTTTTTGCGTCGCAGCATTTCCGCTCTTTTTTATCTTTTGCATAGTTTTTTGAATCGCACTTAAGCCTTGGACGATTAGCTCAGCATTGAAGTCCTGCAAGAGACGATAAAAATATGTGGCATAGTAGGCAATGGGATGGTGTACTTTAAACCAGGCGATGCGTACGGCCATCATTACATAGGCTACTGCGTGTGCGCGCGGGAACATATAAGAGATCTTTTGGCAGGAGGCAATGTACCAGGCCGGGACATTGTGCTCTCGCATTAGCTCTTCTTCTTCTTTAGCTAAGCCTTTACCTTTCCGTACTTTTTCCATAATGTAGAAGGCATTACAAGAGTCCATACCTTGCAAAATTAAGTACTGCATAATATCATCCCGTGTGCAGATGGCATCGCTCAATTTACAGGTTTTTTCTTTAATCAAGTCCTGTGTGTTACCAAGCCAGACATCGGTCCCGTGTGAGAGACCAGAGATGCGAATTAGTTCCGAGAAATGGGCCGGTTGTGTTTGTTCGAGCATCTGCCTCACAAAGTGGGTCCCAAATTCTGGTACACCAAGTGTTCCTACGACTTGTCCTGTTATTTTACCGACGTTAGGTCCTAAGGCATCGGGACTACTAAAAAGACTTAATGTTTTCGGATCATCAAAGGGGATACTAAGCGGGTCGACGCCAGTTAACTGCTGCAGCATGCGAATACTGGTGGGATCCTGATGGCCTAATAGGTCTAGTTTAAGCAGTCGTCCACTTAAGGAGTGATAGTCAAAATGGGTAGTTGTCACCTTAGTCTTAGTCGCATCAGCAGGATACTGCACCGGTGTGAAGTCGTGGACATCCATATCAGAAGGGATAACGATTAGTCCCCCAGGATGTTGCCCGGTAGTTCTTTTTATCCCGGTACAACCTTGCACTAAACGTTCAATTTCGGCAGCATTTTTTTGTTCTCCGGTCTCATCCAAATACTTGCGAACATAACCGTAGGCTGTTTTATTTTGAATGGTTGAGATTGTACCTGCGCGAAAGATTGATTTTTTGCCAAGCATTTCCTCTACATATTCGTGGGCATAGGGTTGATATTCGCTAGAGAAGTTCAGGTCGATATCAGGTGTTTTGTTCGCTTCAAGTCCTAAAAAGGTCTCAAATGGTATGCTTTGGCCGTCTTTAACCATCTTTGTTTGACAGGTTACACAGTTTTTGTCTGGTAGATCAAAGCCAGACTCGTAGCTGCCGTCTGTGATAAAGGAGCAAGTTTTACATTTTGGACAGCGCCAGTGTGGAGCTAAAGGATTAACCTCTGTAATGCCACTTAAAGTAGCTACTAACGAAGACCCAACTGAACCACGCGATCCAACTAAGTACCCTTCTTTTAGCGATTGTTGGACGATGCGGCGCGAGATAATATAAAGATCACTAAACTCATACTTAATAATCGGGGTTAGCTCTTTTTCAAGCCGCGCCTCGACTATGTCAGGCAACGGATCACCATAAAGTTCATGTGCTTTATCATAGCAAACGGTGCGTAGTTCTTCTGCTGCTCCAGCAAGTTTTGGGGTAAAGGTTCCCTCTGGAAAAGGAGCAAGTTGCTCGTCAATCTGGTCGGCAATTTTTAAGGGGTTGTCAATGACTACTTCGCGGGCTTTTTCTTTACCTAAATATTCAAAATCAGCTAACATCTCTGCTGTTGAGCGGAAATGACGCACGGAGGCGCAGCTGTTGTTGGGTGAGCTCGAGGGCGGACCAGCATGAACGATAGTGCGGAAAAGAGTTTGGTTTTTAGTTAAGTAGTGAACATTAGCAGTAGCTACAACGGGTAGCTGTAGTTCTTGCCCCAGCTCGGTGATTAGTTGGTTAGCTTCGTCTAGTTGTGTAAGGTTTTCAATGGCACCTGTTGTTTTTAAGTGTTTGTTTACTTCTTGGGGCTGAATTTCTAAGTAATCATAGAAACGGGCTAATTTTTTTGCGGTCTCTTTGGTTTTAAAGAGCGCGGCTTCAAAGACTTCCCCGCGTTCACAGCCGGAGCCAATTAAGAGGCCTTTACGTTTGTCTTTTAGCATACTGAGCGGGATACGAGGCACCCGATAAAAGTAGTCGAGATGCGAGGCGGTGATTAGTTGATAAAGGTTTTTTAAACCTATTTTATTTTTGGCCAGCAATGTAGCGTGATAAACTGATTGCTTAATAGGTCCGGGTTCTTTAGGACATTGATTTAGCTCTTCTAACGTAGTCAGCCCATGTTTTTCTGCTAGTTCATTTTGCATAGACCAGAAGATATGTGCTGTAGCTTCCGCGTCATCTAAGGCGCGATGATGGCGAGCTAATGACACACCTAGTTTTTGTGCTAGGGTGTTTAGACGGTGGTTTTTCAACGTGGGGTAAAGCGTCCGTGCTAGCTCTAGCGTATCAGCTTTGGGATGATCCAGGGTTGCTAAGTTGCAGCGTTTAAGATTTTCATTTAAAAAACCGAGGTCAAAGCGATGATTATGAGCGACCAGGACAGCTTTCTCTCCAATAAAAGCTAAGAACTGTTCTAAAACTGTCGGTAGCTCTTGCGCATCGGTCAGCATTTCATCAGTAATACCTGTTAACTCGGTCGTTTTTTGACTTAAGGAACGCTGTATTTTGATAAGAGATTGGTAGCGTTCAGTTATGCTACCCTGCACTAATTTCACGGCAGCGATTTCGATAATTTGGTCATGTTTTACAGAAAAACCTGTTGTCTCAATATCATAGACGATATAGTTTGAGCTATCTAGGGGATATGCTTGTTCGTCTAACACAATTTGGGTTTGATCATTAAAAATATTAGCTTCGATACCATAAATAACTTTAATCGGATATTTTTTACTGGCAGCATAGGCCTCAGGATAAGCTTGTGCTACGCCATGATCTGTGATGGCAATCGCGGGATGGCCCCAAGCTGCTGCTTGGGCGATTAAGTCGCTCGCACTACTCATACCGTCTAAGGCTGACATAGTTGTATGGGCATGAAGTTCAACGCGTTTCTCGGAGCTAGCAGGCTCCTCTTTAGTAGGAGGTAAGGCTTGCAGATGTTTAATCATAAGACCCAGCTCGTTTGTACGCGCATCAGGCTGTAGTGCTCCAGCTACTTTCAAACGGGTATTATTTTTAATTTGGTTTAAATAGTCAATATCACTTTCTTTGCGAGTAAAATATTTGCAAACAATAGAGCTCGTACCATCGTAGATGAAAAATAAGAAAAGCACTAAATTATTTTTTAAGGTGCGAACGTCGGCTTTAAATACATTTCCGCTTATGACAACATATGGAGTAGCGGCTGTTAATTCTGTTATAGAGGTAGGTCTCTCTGTGAGGGGCTTGTTTAGAGGAGTGGAACTAGTAAACACATGCGCCGATGTCGTTTTTGGAAGCTTGGGGAGAGGTGGAGCAGTTACTTGTAAACTAAACGTTACACCAGTAAGCTTACGTAACTCCTGACTGAGAATGGTCTCGATGCTAGCCAGAGAGTCTGTAGGCTTTTTAAGCTCTATAAAGAGTCGCTGGTCTTTAAATTGGTTGGTGCTTGCGAATAAACTCTCTGTTGCCTGGTCACCTAAGGATGTTTTAACTCTTGCTATTAACATTTGCCATAACGCTTGCCACCAAAACTTTGTTTGCTCCGGATCAAAAGTGAAGGTAGCTTTTACCTGGAGTTTTTGCCATATGTATGAAGAAAGGTGATTGAAAAGAGCTGACTGTAAGTTAGCTGGTGGAGGATCGAGATAATGCAATTTAATTAACCAGTTGCCTTGAGTTGCATCAACTACAACTTCTTCAATAGCTGTGGTTAGGCAATAAGGCTTAAGTTCTACTGGGACCTCGCTAATCTGTACGAGCTCGTGAAATTTTAAAAAGTTATCGTTTATCTTTTGGCTATCCATTATAAAACCTTTCCCATGTATTATACATAAAAGAACATAGCGCTAACAAAGAGACTCTAGAGAGCGCGAAAGGATACACTTCTTAAGTATATCATAAAAAAGCCAGCGGCAAGAGAATGCTGCTGGCTATATGTTCAATTAACGAAGTATTTAACTAACTTTTTGAAGGTGGTAGTAGTGCGTGTTATAAAGCAAGAAATTCGTAGCGTGACAACACTCTGTTCGAAGGGGGAAGAACATTTTTTTTCTTTTTTAAAACCACCATATTTTTATTATTTGTGCTATCTATTATTTCAAACCAGTTTAAGACAATATGATATTCTTTACGGGGGAAAAAATCATCAAAAATAATTATACTTTTTTCATCTATGACCTGTAAGGATTTTAAACAACAGGCTGTTCTAAAACGGCCGTCAATTAAAAGTAAGTCTATAGGACTTACTTTTAAATCTATAATTACGTTGCTGTATCTTTGTTGAACATGCTTTGGGGTTGTGGATGTAGGATGGCCCCATGTGTTGGGCAATGGTTTAAAGTCTATTAAAATATGCGTTGCTTTTTTTTTATCAGGACACTGCGCTTTGACTTTATCGTGCCATAATTTATCACTTTCAACGGAGTAAATATGTTTGATGTTTTTTCTGATATAAGCTTGATATGTGGAGCCGCCAGCACCAAATTCAAAATAGCTATTGGCTTTGTCTAAATATTTATAAAACATCTGTCTATCATTGGGCAGAAAATGAGCATGTGGGTGCGCCATGTTTTTCTCTCCTATCTTTTTTTAAAAAGTGTATATCATTTTCTTTGCTATGATTTTTTTTTGCAGTATTGCATAAAAGGAAGAGATGTAGGGGAAAATAACCAAATAATCAGCCCAGTAGAATTTTAGGTGTAGGTAATGGTATTTGTTATAAATGTGTTGGTAGG
>JBDKGC010000018.1:0-19591 GCA_039798385.1 Bacillota bacterium | reverse complement strand
CACGTGAGAAATACCAACAATGTGCTTTAAGTTATAAAACTAATTTATTACAGAAGTTAAACCATTTAAAAACGGAGCAGGAAAAACTTGGTGCTGAGCAACGTCAAATAGAGACGGTATTGCAGCAGTTTCCACCTGATCAATCCCCTGTTACAACAAGTCCCGTCGGTCCTCTAACAACCCCCCCAGTAAATTCAACAGCAACTTTTCCCGCTATGCCTAGCATTTTGTCGTCGCCATCCTTAAGTGCTCCGCCAGTAGCACCTGTAACATCGGCACCGATGACTGCACCGCCATCCGTATTAACACCTTCTTCGTTACCACCTAGCTTCACAGCACGGTAAAAAATATAATTAATTTATAATATTTGGTAAATATAGCTTAGATAACCTTGACGTTGAGTCATTCTTGAGATAGTATGAATGTATAGGGTTGTCGCGGGTTTTAAATGTTTATGATAATGGTAAACATTAAAGAGTGGGTTTCTAGTCCGCTCTTTAATGTTTAGTGGACGGGGAGGTAATTTTTATGAACAAAGAATTTATGATTGCCTTAAGCCAGTTAGAACAAGAAAAGGAAATAAGTAAAGAAATACTTTTGGAAGCTATTGAAGCTTCACTAATCTCAGCTTATAAGCGTATCTTTCATTCAACACAAAATGTCCGTGTGGCTATCGATGATGTTACAGGAGAAATTAAGGTCTGGGCCAAAAAGGTGGTTGTGTTAGAGGTACAAAATGATGTTTTTGAAATTGCTTTGTGTGAAGCTGAAAAACTTGAGCCAAATATAGAGTTAAATACTAACATTGATGTAGAAGTTACGCCAGCTGATTTTGGACGGATTGCCGCACAAACTGCAAAACAGGTAGTAGCTCAACGCATTCGCGAAGCAGAGAAAGAAAAGTTATATAACGATTTTAGTGCACGAGAAGGAGAGTTGATTATAGGAGTACATAGGCGCTCTGACTCTCGCAATTATTTTATAGACCTTGGTAAAATAGAAGCTGTGTTACCTTTTTCAGAAGTGTTGCCAGGGGAAAAGTTTGCACAAGGGGCACGAGTAAAAGCATATTTAACAAATGTGGAAAGTTCAACCAGAGGGCCTAAGGTTTTTTTATCACGTACTCATCCTGATTTTTTGAAACGGTTATTTGAATTGGAAGTACCTGAAATTGAAGAGGGTATTGTGGAAATTATATCTGTTACACGTGAGCCTGGTTATCGAGCAAAAATAGCTGTCTCTTCAAATAATACTGATGTTGATCCTGTAGGTGCTTGCGTGGGCTATCTTGGTAATCGTGTACAAGCAGTAGTAAATGAACTTCGCGGAGAGAAAATTGATGTTGTGCGTTGGTCTGATGTTATTGAGGAATTTGTGGCTAATTCTTTAGGACCCACGAAAGTCTCTGGCGTTAGTATAAATGATGAAGTGAAAACGGCACATGTTACTGTACCAGATAATCAACTTTCTTTAGCAATTGGAAGAGATGGACAAAATGCTCGGTTAGCAGCTAGGCTTACGAATTGGAAGATAGATATAAAAAGTGAAACAGAGTCTAAAAGTCGATAATATACTAAAAAGGGAGAAGGTTTGTTCTAATAGTTAAAAAGATTTCAAAGGTCCAATTACGTAAGTGTATAGCAAGTAAGAATATGAAGCCACGAGAATTATTGTTACGAATTGTCCGAACACCTGAAGGTAAAGTAATATTAGATTTAACAAACGGTAAGACACCTGGTCGAGGTGCTTATCTCGTACCTAGTAAAAAAAATATAGAAATAATAAAAAAAAAGAGGCTCTTAGAACGAACACTGAAACTTAAAGAAGATGTGACATTAGATTTTTTTATGCATTTAGAAAGATATGTAGATGGTTAGGTGTGTATAGTGTTTATTTACTAGTTAATTAGTTAAAGGAGTGGTTAGTTTTGGGTAAAATGAGAGTATATGAATATGCTAAAACGAAGAAAATAAGTAGTAAAGAGGTTTTGCAAATTTTACAACGTCTTAGCATCGATATAAAGAGTCATATGAGTATTTTGGATGAGGCAACTGTAAAAAAAATAGAAGTTTTTTTTGCTAGAATTAAACAAAGTGTTCCCAAAAAGCAAGTTGGTGTACTTAGTATTTCGGCAATTGAATCAGGTGCTAATAATAATAATAATAAGAGTGACAGTATTGATCGGAAAGAGAATTTTAATCAGCAACCAAACAAAAAAATAGATAAACCTCTAGAACAAAAGAGCCGTGTCAAACCAGTAAATACATCTCAAAAAACACATACTACACCTAATCAGCGCCCCCAAAAAAATATTGGTGGGTTTAAACCACGGACTGGAGCAGGTTATGCTGGCAAAAGGAATGAGCGACATAGTCGTTTTAAAAAATTTAAAAAACCAATAAAAAAAATAGCTCCGGTATTGCCGAAAGAAATTGAGGTAAATGGCAGTCTAGCGGTAAGTGAATTTGCTAAGCTTATGAGGCAAGAAGCTAATGCTGTAATAAAAAAACTTATGGATATAGGCGTAATTCTCACATTAAACCAGTATGTTGATGTAGAGACGATGAGTGTTATAGCGGATGAATATGGAATAAAATTAAATTATAAAGAGCTTGTAGATGAATCGAAATTTGAAAATATAGCAGAGATTGATTCGGAAGAAGATCTTGTAACACGGCCTCCGATTGTTACAATTATGGGCCATGTTGACCACGGTAAGACAACTCTTTTAGACTTTATTCGCAAAACCAACGTGATAGCTAAAGAAGCGGGCGGAATAACACAACATATAGGAGCATATCAGGTAAGTCACAATGCTCAAAAAATCACTTTTTTGGATACACCAGGACATGCAGCTTTTACCGCTATTAGAGCACGGGGGGCGCAACTAACTGATATGACGGTGTTAGTTGTAGCAGCCGATGATGGTGTAATGCCACAAACTATTGAAGCTATAAATCATGCTAAAGCGGCAAATATACCTATTATAATAGCGATTAGTAAAATTGATAAGCCAGGCGCTAATTTAGAAAAAATAAAAAATCAGTTAAGTGAACAAGGTCTTGTGCCTGAGGAGTGGGGAGGGGACGTCTTGTTTGTTCCGATCTCAGTCAAAACTAATACAGGAATAAACGATTTGCTGGATTCAATTTTATTAGTAGCAGAGATGCAAGAATATAGAGCTAACCCGAAAAAACGGGCTCGTGGGGTTGTTGTTGAAGCGCGGTTAGATAAGGACTGTGGCCCTATAGCAACTGTTTTAGTTCAGAATGGCATCCTAAACGTAGGGGATAATATTGTAGCAGGTAATTACTTTGGAAAAATCAGGGCAATGTTAAGTGATGTCGGGCTTAAAATTAATGATGCTCTTCCTTCGACACCAGCCGAAATTTTAGGATTATCAGGTGTCCCCGATGCGGGCGATCATTTTTTAGTCTATAGTTCAGAGAAACAAGCACGACTCATTGCTGAAAAAAGAATGTTTAGGCAACGTACAAAGGAACAAGCAGATAATAAAAAGCCAACTGTTGAAGATCTTTTTAAACGTATCCAAGGAGGAGATTTCAAAGAACTAAATGTTATTATCAAAGCTGATGTACATGGCTCCTCTGAAGCATTAAAAAGTTCGCTTGATAAAATTAATATTGATGGTGTAAAAGTAAAAACCATTCATACCGGCGTAGGAGCTATTACTGAATCCGATATATTATTAGCATCAGCTTCGGGTGCCATAATAGTTGGTTTTAATGTACGACCAAAGCCTAATGTACAAATGATTGCAAAACAAGAGGGTGTTGATATTCGTCTTCACCGCATTATTTATAAAGTTATTGAAGAGATCGAGACGGCTATGAAGGGTTTATTAGATCCAGTGTTGGAAGAAAAAGTAATTGGAACTGCTTCTGTACGTAAAATATTTAAAGCATCTAAAATAGGTACAATAGCAGGATGCTATGTTACCGAAGGAAAAGTAAGTCAGAATGCGCAGCTTAGATTAATTAGAGATGGTGTTGTGCTGCATGAGGGAGAGCTTAAGTCTTTAAAAAGAGGAACAGATGATGTGAAGGAAGTAATGCAAGGTTATGAATGTGGTCTAACCGTTGTAAACTATCAAGATATTAAGCCAGATGATGTTTTTGAATTTTTTATAGAACAAGAAGTCGAAGTTTAAAATAGTGCGTGAGGGGTTGTTTTATTAGAAGAAGATGTCTATTAGAGCGTGTAAAGTAGCCGAGCAAATAAAAAAGGAACTAGCAATTATTTTATGTAGTCTGGCGTATGATGCTGGTCTAGGAGTCATTGCAATAACGCAGGTGAAAATGAGTGGTAATATGCAATCGGCCAAGATATATATTAGTTTGCTTGAGGGTAAAGGTGCTGAGTCCAAAATGCTGAGCTTACTAAAAAAATTTTCCGGTACTATTCGGACAGAGTTAAGTAAAAAATTATATTTACGTAAATTACCATCTTTTATTTTTGTTTTGGACAAGCTAACTTAGGAGGAAAAGCTAGTTATGTGGGCTAAAACAGTAGACTTTTTAAACGATATTAAAGAACAAGTACTTATTACCTCGCATCTTTTACCAGATGGTGATGCTTTGGGATCAATGTTTGCCGTGAAAGAAATTTTAAAATGTTATGGTATCGAGAGTATTTTAGTAAATGAATCTCACATTCCAAATCGTTTTAAATTTCTGAATAATAAAGATAAAATATATAAACCGCATGAGCTAGCTTGTAAATTTAAGAAAGCCATAATACTAGATTGCGGTGACATAGATCGTATTGGACGTTCGCGGTCACTTTTAGTAGAAGATGCCTTGATTTTAAACATAGATCATCATGCCACAAATACATATTTTGGGCAGCTCAATATTGTAAACGAGGGTGCTGCTGCAACTTGTCAGCTTATTTTTGAGTGGATAAACTTCTCTCCTAAGGTGGAATGGAGTCAATCTTTAGCAACTATGGTTTATACTGGTTTAGTTACAGATACGGGTGGCTTTAGACATCGTACTACTACTGGTTTAGTTTTACGACAAGCGGCTAAACTAATAGATATAGGTGTAAATCCTGCTGAAATAGCTATGTTAGCTATGGATAAAGTAAGTGAAGCTCAACTTAAATTACTTTGTTTAAGCTTAAGCAGCATGGAGCGTTATGATGAAGGTCGCATTACAGCTTTAACTATTACCAAAAATATGTGGCAGGCAAGTAAGGCGGAGGAAGGTGACGAGGAAGGCCTTGTAAGCTATGCTCGAAATGTAGAGGGTAGCTTGGTAGGTGTCTTGTTTTGGGAACGTGCTGGTCTGGTGAAAATAAGCTTGCGTTCTTTTGGACAATTAAATGTGGGAGCATTTGCAAACGATTTAGGGGGTGGAGGTCATTTAAATGCTGCCGGTTGTACGTTTCTTAATCAAAGTTTAGAGCAGGTTAAAGAGCTTGTACTAAGGAAATTATACCCCTTTGTGCGGGATAGATAGATTAGTTTAGGTTGTGGTTGAACGTGTATAACGGGGTCATTCCAGTATATAAGCAAGCGGGATGGACATCGCATGATGTTGTCGCTAAAATAAGGACTTTATTAAAAAAAAGGAGTATCCGAGTTGGACATAGTGGGACACTTGACCCGGCAGCTGAAGGTGTACTATTGGTATGCATAGGCAAAGCAACACGTATTATCTCTTATTTGGAAGTTCAGCCAAAGCGGTATACCGGAAAGATGATTTTAGGTATTGCTACTGATACTCTAGATCAAACCGGTAAGATAACAACTCAACTAGCGGCACCCGTTAAAGTTACATCTACTGAATTAAAAATGGCTTTTAAGAAATTTGAGGGTAATATAGCACAAAAAGTACCATTGTATTCTGCATGTAAATGTGAGGGACAACCATTTTATAAATTAGCTAGGAAGGAGCAAAGTGAACAGCTAACTATTTTGGAACGCTATAGAACTGTTCAAATTTATCAATGTTCTTGCACGGGCATAGAAGATAGCTTTTTCCCAATAGTAGCTTTTGACGTCACTTGTTCTAAAGGGACTTATATTAGAACATTATGTACGGATGTTGGAAACGAGTTAGGGTTTCCTGCACACTTAAAATACCTGTTGAGAGTAGCAAATGGGATTGTAGAGTTAAGGGATTGCTATACAATTATGACCTTAGTCAAATTAGCGAGTGCAGGAGGCATTGAAGAATCTTTTTTACCATTGGATGCTCTTTTGTACCATCTTCCAGTTGTTATAATTGATGATGCCGATGCTCAAGATGTAGCTAATGGTAAAGCCTTTTCTCTAGCTCAAGAACTATTATTGCAGGAAGCACAATTATATAGAGTATATACTAGCTCTAATATATTTCTAGCTGTTTACCAGTATGATGTAGCGGAGAATACTTTAAAGCCAGATAAGGTTTTTTGTTCGCAAAATAATAAAGGTGGATTATAGTTGTTATGGTAGGGGTTTATCTATTAGCGTGTCTGGTTTTGGTATTAGATCAATTGAGTAAATATATTGCCATGAATTATTTTATTGCCAGAAGCGCTGAGTATCCTGTTATATACAATCTATTTTATTTAACATTGCACGCGAACCCTGGAGCAGCATTTGGCGTTTTTGCTGGAGGGCGTTGGTTTTTTATAGCGGTAGCTATTTTAGTAACATTCATTTGTTTAAAAAAGCTTCATCAGTGTCAAAAGAAAACGCTGGTTATCATTGTAACAGGCGGGGTGTTGCTGGGCGGAATTGTAAGCAATTTGCTTGACCGTCTTTTCCGTGGAGCTGTAATCGATTTTTTGCTATTTAAATTTGGTACGTACCGTTTTCCGGTTTTCAATATCGCTGATATTGCAATTTTTTTAGGGGCGGCATTATTAGTAAAGCTGATTTTAACAAAACCAGATTGGATAACTAATTATGACAGTTAATAAGTATATATTAATAATAGACCAAGAAACAGCAAAGCAACGGCTGGATTGTGTGGTAACGGCTTTAAACGAAGAGTGGTCACGTAGTCAAGTTAAGTCATGGATAGCCCAAGGTAAGGTTAAAGTAAATGATATAGTATGTAAAGCAGGATATCTGTTAAAAATTGGTGACAAATTGCTGATTGAGCCAAGTATTATAAATTTACGAGTGGAACCGGAGAAAATAGCGCTAAATGTGGTTTATGAAGATAATGAATTAATTGTAATTAATAAGGCACGGGGAATGGTAGTACATATAGGACCGGGTCACACAAATGGAACGTTAGTAAATGCTCTTTTGGCACACACCAAAGGTGCTCTATCAAATTTGAGCGGAGAGCTGCGACCGGGTATAGTTCACAGACTAGACAAGGAAACTTCCGGATTATTAATTGTAGCTAAAAATAACACAACTCATCACTTTCTGGCTAAGCAATTAGCAAATCGTACTTTAACTAGAAAATATATTGCGATCGTGCATGGGGTTGTTACTCATGATTTAGGGATTATAGATGCACCTATTGGACGTAATCCAGCACAGCGTAAACAGATGGCGGTTGTAACAACAGGTGGCAAAGAAGCAATAACTAGGTTCAAGGTTTTAGAACGGTTTAATGCAGCAATGACTTTGGAGTGCACTCTAACTACAGGACGCACACATCAAATTCGTGTTCACTTAAAACATATTAAACTTCCAATTATAGGAGATAATGTCTATGCACCACGAAAAAATACTTACGGAATGATTGGGCAAGCTCTTCATGCTTATGAGTTGCAGCTTATCCACCCTGTATCTAAAGAGAAACTAATATTTAACGCAAAGCTCCCCAAAGATATGCTGTGTCTAATAGAATACCTTCGGGGAGCTTTAAACTAGTAAAAGTTTATACGCGTTCGATTTTACCAGATTTTAATGCACGTGTACTTACATATACCTTCTTTGGTTTTCCATCTATTACAATACGCACTTTTTGAACATTAGCATTAAACCGTCTTTTTGTTTTACGATTTGAATGGCTAACGTTGTTGCCTGCCCGACCAGTTTTTCCTGTAATGTAACATTTCCTAGACATAAAAATAAAACTCCTTTAATGTATACTTGCACTATATTTTTAATCAAGCTTAAAGGCCAGATATCACTTCCTAGTATAGCATACGAAACTTTACTTAGCAAAACATATACAGTGCCATCTTATAAAATTGAGGGGAACAAGTTTTGAAGCGAGGACTTAAAGGAAAATCACAACAATAACCTTCTGGTTAAATGGCGGAGAGGGTGGGATTCGAACCCACGGTACGATTGCTCGTACAACGGTTTTCGAGACCGCCCCATTCGGCCACTCTGGCACCTCTCCACAGGTTTTACAGCACTATAATTATAACACAGTTTTAATGTTTCCTACAGGTTTATAGGACCAACTAAAAATTCAAACGAATTATTTAAGCAAGAAAAGTATTGTGGATAACTTGTAATTATCTTACACTTTAGAAGTGTTTATAAATTTATTAGAGGAGGGGGTTAAAAGTAGTTAAAGTACCGTTTGGCTTATAATTTTACCAGGTATTTAATTTTATTAAGGGGGCTTTTTATTTGACGAAATATAAAAACCAAATTTTAGTTCTGTACGGCATATTAACATTAGCTGGTGTTTATCCTTGGTTTACAGTAGCAGCTGCAGATGAATCAGTATTAAACACCATTGAGACCACTGAGCAACTTGAGGCTGTTTTACCTGCTGCATTAGCACCATCAGAACATGCATTAATTGGGAACCCAGTGGTGGTGGTAGAAGAAGTAAGCCCGCAAAAATTAACTAATACTACACTTACTGTAGTAACTGAAGAGATACCAGTAAAAGCTGGAGCAATAATCCCTAAAAAACGTAAAACTAGTGATCAAAATGTTGGACCGAAGGTGCAGAAAGTTGCAAAAATGCGTAGAACTCAGCCAAAGCCGGATCCATCTATTAATACAGGGCAAGCAGATTTGGTAGAACTTGGAGCAGATGATGAGAACCCCTTGGCATTATATAGTGCTATGCATGACGCAACACATGAATTAAAACAGTTTAAAGAACTTATTGAGCAAGATGCGCTACAATATCTCAAGGATGATAAAGAGAGGATAGCTAACAATTTTTACAGTAAAAATGCTAAGCGTTGTATTACCGAGTTTATTAGTAAATTAAAGCAACTTATCGATTATCATCGTCAGTTGAAGGAGACAAGAGCGAAACGTCATGCTGAATTAGTGCACCTTTTTGAAGTAAGACAAAAAGAATTAGAAAGTGAAGATAGTCGAACTAGCTCCTTGTTAGAAGAGAGCAAAGAATAGAACCTTAATGTGCTATTAAGGTTAGGTAATTTTAACCTAACCTCTTTCTTTTATCACAAACGTAGCAGGTGATTTTGATGAAAAAAAACTACTTATTCTCGTTTATATGTATAACTATTTTTGCAACAACGGTCACGATACATCCAGTATTGGCTGCAAATGATTTCATCTATGTTAAGAGCGAGTTAGATGGACTTGTCTCAAACGAACATGATTTTCAATTAAGTATAATGCAGCTAAAAAAAGCGTTTGAAACTGATCATGAGACTATGAGTTTACTTGATAAACGGTTGCAACAAGCAGAGTTTAGAGCCAACCATCTTATGAACAAGTTACGAAAAGAAAAAGAGTTGAATAAAATTTTCTTATCAAGATCACAGCAAACACCTGCCAACAATATAACAAGTAAACCTGGTAAAAATCACAGCTGGCAATCAATTATTAGTATAAAAAGGGAACAACAAGATCTACCTGAGACCACGAGAGGTTCAGTTGCGCAATCATTTTTTCTCGTTATGAGTTTAGCAGGGAGCGCAAGCATAGTAATAGTATATTACAGAAAATTCAAAGGGCATAGAGGGTCGTAATTAGTTTAGGCAAGAGATCAATTAATTGATTTACACTTAGCGCAGGGATTTTTCCGCTTAACCATTCTTTTCCAAAATTATTAATTAAAAATGAAATAAAACAAGCAGTATGAACATCCAATAAGCTTTCTTTATTTGTTTTGCCTATTTTCGTATAGTTATTTACAGCCCACAGTAGAACAGGGCTTATTTTTTTATAAAATGTAGCCCAGCAACTATTAAAAGAGTCCGTAGTCCCTTTTTGTATCATTAGTACTTCTTCATGGGGATAATGGTCAATAAATTCTTTTAATTTGGTTTTAATCTTCATACTAGGTGTGTCTTGAAAAAGTTCAGTAGTATTCATAATCTTCTCCTTAGTAATCGGAGCCTTGTTCAGCCATAAGTTTTTTAGTTATAATACTAATCATTAGGATATTTATGATATTTTATGCATATTTTAGTAAATGTGTTTGGGTTTAGCCCTATTTTGCATAAATAACAAAGTTAAGGTGATGTGTAATGAAAGTTATTGTTACAGGTGCTACTGGTCAGTTGGGTAAAGCGGTTATTGAATCCTGGCAATCGGTACCAACTGTTCAGTTATATCCATATTCCGAAGAAGATTTTGATATAACTAATGAAAGTATGATTAATAAATATGTAACTAGAGGCTTTGATGTATTGCTCAACTGTGCTGCTTATACTAATGTTGATTGTGCCGAGCAGGGTAGTGCAGCAGCTTACCTGGTAAATGCAGAAGCTGTTAAAAAGTTAGCTATTAAAGCAGCACAAGCAAAGCTGAAATTTGTTCATATAAGTACAGATTACGTATTTTCAGGGCTAAAGCAAACGGGCTATACAGAAGATGATAAACCGGAACCAATTAATGAATATGGTCGTTCTAAATTAGCGGGTGAAATTTTCTTGCAAAAGTACTGTTCCGATTATTTATTAGTTCGTACGGCTTGGCTATATGGAGGCGAAGGTTTAAACTTTATTAATCGGGTTCGTAATCATGATGGTAAAAAAGAACCTTTAAGGGTTGCTAAGGATCAAATTGGATCACCAACCTGTGCTACAGACCTGGCTTTCGTTATTTACCAGCTGCTTAAACAAAAAGCGACTGGCCTTTTTCACGTAGTAAGCCAAGGCCAGGCCTCCCGTTTGGAATGGGCTAAGGCTATTACAGATTATTTAAAGCTTGACGTGGACTTGCAAGGTGTTTCTTCAAATGAGTTAGCACAAGGTATAGCGAAACGACCAAAATTTTCTTGTTTAGATTCAATACGTCTTGAAAAAACAAATGTTAAAAAGATTCAAGACTGGAAATCAGCACTCTATTCTTTTTTAAAAAGCACATATTTATCCTAACGTGTGTGGTTGTACACAACATATTATCAGAAGGTTTCTTCGTTTATAAAGAACCTTTCTCTTTTTTTATATAATTAATAGGCTAATCAATAGTGCAAACTTACCACAAACGCATAAGATGGTGTTAGGGATTAAATCCCTATAATAAAAAAAGTGGTTAGACACCTTAATAAAAGTTGTTTATGAAAATAAATTATTATTACACATTAATATAAACAATTACGTTGATCGAATTGATCATAATAATAAATAGATGTCTTAAGGCTTTTGGACCACAACTTTAAGATTTGGATTCAAAAAACTCCTTTGATAAGCGCAAAAATTAATTAAGAACATCCACCGACAACATGGATGTTCTTTAAATTATTTGCCTTATCATTTGCAATGAGTTGTGTTATAATAAGTATATCTTCAACTCGGGTCTTCCATAAATTCAGGGGATGCTGGGTGGTGATAATTATATGCGCAAGAAAAAGCATAGTGGAGGTTAATGAAATGAGTTTAAATGCAGAGTGTAAAAAGGAATTAATTAATAAATACAAAGTACATGATCAAGATACAGGTTCAGCTGAAGTACAGATTGCTTTACTGACACAAAAAATAAATGATTTAAATGATCATTTGAAAAAACATAAAAAAGATCATCATTCGCGTCGTGGGTTATTAAAAATGGTTGGTAAACGGCGAAACATGCTGAAATTTTTAAAAACTAAAGATGTTTTACGGTATCGAAATTTAATAGAACAGCTAGGACTCAGAAGATAGCACGTAGCGGTTAACCTGTCTAATATAGATGTAAAAAAAAGGGGGATTTAAATGGAACCGGCTGTTTATGAAACGACTTGGGCTGGGAGAAGGTTAGTTTTTGAGTTGGGTAAATTTGCTAAACAAGCTACCAGTTCTGTTCTAGTTCGATATGGAGAGACGGTTGTTTTGGTTGCAGCAGTGGTTTCAGACGAGCCGAAAGAATGTAATTTTTTACCCCTTACGGTTAATTATGAAGAACGGTTATATGCTGTTGGTAAAATTCCTGGTGGATTTATTAAGCGGGAAGGGCGTCCTAGTGAAAAAGCAATTTTAGCTAGCAGATTAGTAGATAGACCGCTTAGACCTTTGTTTTCCTCAGAATTTCGCCATGAAGTGCAGGTAGTAGCAACTGTTTTATCAGTTGAGCAGGATTGCTCGAGTGAACTAACTGCAATGCTAGGTGCATCTTTGGCTCTTATGTTAACGGGCGTTCCTTTTAGAGGTCCGGTGGCTGGTGTGGGCGTAGGTTTAGTTGATGGAAAGTATGTTATAAATCCTACTGCTGAGCAAGAGGCTGTATCATCTTTAAATCTTATAGTAGCTGGGACTGCGGATGGTGTGAATATGGTAGAGGCGGGTATGACAGAAATACCCGAGGCTACTGTGTTAGAAGGTATTTTGTTTGGATATAATGAGTTAAAAAAATTATTGGCTTTTCAAGCTCGAATAGTTACAGAAAATAACGTTAAGAAACCAGAATACACAACTATGCCCATTGACGAGCAGCTAAAGAGTTTTGTTGGAGATTTAGTTAGCAATACAGTTGCTAACGCTTTAGAAATTATGGATAAAAAAGAACGGGATACACGTTTGGCTATTTTAAAAGCGGATCTGTTGGAACAGGTTCCCCTTGAACAAACATCTGACGCGGTATATTTCTTTGAAAAGATTATTAAGGCTACGTATCGAAATAATATTCTTACCAAAGAGAGAAGACCTGACGGCAGAGGTTTAGCTGATTTGCGCTTGCTGAGTAGTGAGGTAGGTGTTTTACCAAGAACCCATGGTTCTGGGCTGTTTGCACGTGGTCACACGCAAGTATTAAGTGTATGTACTTTAGGTGCATTAGGTGATGTGCAAATTTTAGATGGTTTAGATTTAGAGGAATCTAAGCATTTTATGTTGCACTATAATTTTCCTCCTTATAGCGTTGGTGAAGCTAGACCTTTAAGGGCCCCTGGTCGTCGAGAAGTGGGGCATGGCGCGCTTGGTGCGCGGGCGTTAAAACCGGTGTTGCCTACACAGGAACAGTTCCCTTATACTGTGCGGATTGTTTCCGAGGTACTTGCCTCTAACGGTTCTACATCCCAAGCAAGTATTTGTGCTGCGACGTTAGCGTTAATGGATGCCGGCGTGCCTATTAAAGCTCCAGTAGCAGGGGTAGCAATGGGTTTGGTTTCAGAGGGGGACAAGGTTTGTGTGTTGACAGATATCCAAGGTGTGGAGGATTTTGTTGGTGATATGGATTTTAAAGTTGCTGGGACCAGAAAGGGTCTAACCGCCTTGCAAATGGATATAAAAATAACTGGAATAGATTATAAACTATTAGAAAAGGCCTTAATGCAAGCTAAGGATGCACGTTTATTAATACTAGAAAACATTGAACAAGAAATACAAAAACCGAGAGCTACTTTATCTTGTTATGCACCAAAAATTATAGCTTTAAAAATAGATCCAGAAAAAATAAGGTTAGTTGTAGGGCCGGGCGGTCGAATGATCAATAAAATTATCGAAGATACTGGTGTGAAAATAGATATAGAACAAGATGGTAGAATTTTTATTTCTTCTTTTGAGGATGAATCTAATAAAAAGGCACAAAAATTAATTGAGGAATTAGTCCGCGAAGTTGAAATAGGCCAAGTATACATGGGTACAGTAAAAAGAATAGAAAAATATGGTGTTTTTGTTGAGGTGCTTCCTGGGAAAGAGTGTTTGGTACATATTTCACAACTTGATACGAAAAGGATAGAACGGATAGAAGATGCAGTCAAGCTAAATGAAGATATTTTAGTAAAGGTAACAGAAATTGATAGCCAAGGTCGTATTAAAGCATCGCGGAAAGAGGCTTTAGTCACTCAGGGCAAACTAAATGACGAGAAAATGAATGGTCAATAAGCGTTGGTTTATTTTGAAAATATGTAGTGGACTTATCGGGTCTATTATTATCCTATCTTTTTGCTATAAATTAATATGTAATGAAAATCATAATTATAAGGATATTGCTAATATACGATATGTTGTTGAAAGTGAGGCCGATAGAAAAGAGGAGGAACCGCTGGATGCTCAGATTGACAAAGTTTGGCAAGCAATACCTGGCTATGATGGTGTTCGAATTAATAAGGAACGAACAATTGCAGAAACGATGCAAGCAGACCATATAAATTGGGTTTATGAACCCATTAGTCCAAATAAAAACCTTAAAGATTTAGGTCCGGCAGCTATTTACCGCGGGAATAGTAAAAAAAGGGCTGCTGGATTAATGATAAACGTCTCATGGGGTAAAGAATATCTGTCAGATATCTTGTATCATTTAAAAGAAGCTGGGGCAAAAGCAACATTTTTTTTTGAGGGTAGATTTATTGAGGAAAGTCCTGATATAGTAAAATTAGTTGCTCAAGAAGGGCACGAGTTAGCAAATCATGCGTATAGTCATCCCTTGTGCAGTAAACTGACGGAGGAACAGATTGCAGTTGAAATTGACAAAACAGAGGAGGCTTTGAAAAAAACTATTGGGTATGGTAGTAAGTGGTTTGCTCCACCAGCTGGAGATTGCAATAATCGAGTTCTGCAGGTCGCTTATAAAAGACAGATGGGTGTAACGATGTTTATGGTAGATACTATTGACTGGCGCAAAGATGCTTCACCAGATATTGTATTTCAACGTGTGAACAAGGGACTGTGTGCAGGTGCACTAGTATTAGCCCATCCTACAGAGCATACAGTTAAAGCACTTCCGTCAATATTAAAATTAGGACCAGCTAAAGGGTTAACTTGGCTGACCGTTAGCGATTTATTATCTTCACATCGCTGTTAAAATAGTTGCAATTTAAATTTATTAAAGGATGTGTTATATATGTATACTGTTGAAGTACTACTTGTAGGTTCTTCTGAAATAGCGATACCCCAGATGATGACTAGTGGCGCAAGTGGTTTTGATTTAAAATCCAGTATAGATACTAAAATTTTAGCAGGTAGCTGGGCGAAGATCAGTACAGGTATTGCGCTCAAGATGCCAGATGGTTTAGAAGCTCAGGTACGCCCCAGGGGAGGGTTAGCTTTAAAAGCAGGTCTTACTGTGCTTAATACACCTGGAACTATTGATGCCGACTATCGTGGGGAAATCTTTGTCTTATTGCTAAATTTAGGACCTAAGCCATATGAAGTTAAGAAGGGAAATAGAATAGCACAACTAGTCTTTCAACAAGTTCCTAAAGTTAATTTACAGTTAACAACCGAGCTAGAGTCTACAGCCCGTGGAACAGGAGCTTTTGGGCACACGGGTATATAAACTATATTAGCTAGAAAAAAAACCTAGAAGTTAACTTCTAGGTTTTTTTTGTGTTGCTGCTATGGCTACCAGGGTTACTACGATGTTGCTTTTTTCCTTTCTTACTCTCCCATGTTTCAATAGCTTTTCGCATCTCTTTTTCAAATTCTTCACTACCTGTGCCCCGATAAAATGTTTCTGTTGCTGTCTTGGTGTAAGCGGTGACTTGACCTTTCAAGAAAGCATTATCTAATCTTAGTTGTTCATTTTCTTTATTTGTTTTGTCATACTTGCTTTTCAAATCAGCAAATTGAGTCTTAATTGCTTTAATTTCCTCTATTAACTCAGCTTTAGTTTTTTTTCTAGATTTTTGTTGTAGCTTGGGTATAACTGTAGAAAGTAGCACAGCCTCTTTTTTGGGGTTCCTAGCAATATTATCGAGATTATGTGAGTTACTTAGAGTATACGTTGATTCTAATGGTGCTGTCTGTAGCTCTATGCGATTAGTTATTGCTGCTTCTGTAGGTTCTCCTTCAAAAACTAATTTTCTGAATGTTTCCTTACTAGAAGGAGTAGGAGGCAACAACAGTGATTTACTAGGGCGTTCTGGTGAGCCAGGACTTTTTAAGGGCTCCGCCAAATGATCTGCTGCTTGCACAGCTGGCCATGCTGTTGCCACAAGAAATAAAGTCAAACCTATAATTTTCCTCATTTGCACACCTGCTTTTTAAGTTTAATAACCCGAAAAACCTTCATCGACTATAGTATAACATACATAGATGTATTGGGCAAATTTAAAATACTAATCATGCTCAGGCTATTTGTGCATACCATAAAAATAAGACGGTGATTATTAATTTACACTTTATAGTAGGAGGAAACCAACTGTGGCTGAAAAAAAACACATATTATTTGTAGGTGGTGATGCAAGGCAGTTAGAGATGATTCGTTATTTTGTAAATAAGCAGTTCCGGGTAAGTTTAGTCGGCTATGACAATCTACAAACTCCAGTTAATGGCACAAATCTACATACTCTTGCTTCACTTGAGTTATCAAAAATTGATCTTTTAGTACTCCCGGTTATGGGTACTGATCAGCACGGCTATGTAAAAGCTCTATTTGCACAAGAAAAAATTAAATTGATGCCAGCTCATTTTGCAGCGTTTTCTAAGAATACACTTATCTTTACAGGGCTAGCAACTAATTATTTAAAAGAGCAATGTCAGACTTATAATTTAGCTCTTTATGAGTTAATGGAACGGGACGATGTAGCTATCTATAATTCAATCCCCACTGTTGAAGGGGCATTAATGATGGCAATTCATAATACAGAAATTACCATTCATAATGCACAAATATTAGTCTTAGGCTTGGGTAGAGTGGGTGTAAGTTTGGTTCGTGTTTTAAAAGCTTTAGGTGCTAAAGTTACCGTTGCAGTACGCAAAAACAAAGCCCGAGCTAGAGCCTTTGAAATGGGCTTAGAGGTTATTTCAATTGAAGAGCTATGCGATAAGGTAACTGGAAAAAAAATGATTTTTAATACTATTCCATATCAAATTATAACAGCCGAGATTTTAATGGCCGTAGATTACGATGTTTTTATTTTGGATTTAGCCTCTTCACCAGGCGGCGTTGATTACAAATTTGCTGAAAAACGGGGGATTAAAGCTAAACTTGCACCAAGTTTGCCTTGTTTAGTAGCACCGAAAACTGCAGGCCGAATCCTTTCCGCTGCAATTATGGATACGCTGCGCGAAAATTATTAAAAAGGAAGGTTTATTATGCAAGGATTAACAATAGGATTTGGTTTAACTGGTTCGCATTGTACATACAATTTAGTTTTACCAACCATGGAACACATGGTCGAGCAAGGCGCTAATGTAATCCCTATTATTTCTCAAACTGTCGCTAACACTGATACTCGGTTTGGAAATGCTAAATCATGGTTAGCAAAAATAAAACAAATCACAGGAAAAGATTCGCTAACTAGTATTCCAGAAGTGGAGCCGTTTGGCCCTAAGAAAAATTTAGATTGCTTAGTAATCGCACCATGTACGGGAAATACACTAGCACGAATTGCGAATGCTATTACTGATGGACCAATTCTAATGGCTGTAAAGGCACAGCTTCGTACACATAGACCCGTAGTTTTAGCCATCTCAACTAATGATGCCTTAGGATTTAATGCTTCTAACTTGGCTAAATTACTAGTAGCCAAAGATCTGTATTTTGTCCCTTTTGGTCAGGATGATCCACATGGTAAACCTAAATCTATGGTAGCAGAGATGTCTTTAATTGAGCAAGCCTGTCAAGCTGCAATGCAGGGAAAACAACTGCAACCGTTAATTTTAGCAAAAAGTTAGGAGCTTACCCCTTGCTTCTTTAACCGGTTTAGACTAGTCTTTAAATATAAATATTAATTAATATAAGATAGAAAAGATATAAGCCTTACAATCATAAAGACTAGTTACATAACCTTTTCACAAGGGCGGGTTACCTATGAAAATAGTTGTGCAAAAATTTGGAGGGACTTCTCTATCTACAAACTGTAGAAGATTGGCAGCCTGCAGACAGATTATAGGTGTATTAGAGCTAGGCTATGCACCGGTGGTAGTTGTATCAGCAATGGGGCGTTTAAATGATCCTTATGCTACAGATACACTGCTAAGTTTAGTTGAAGATGGTAAATATTTAGCAGCCCCTGAACAAGCCTTATTACTTAGTTGTGGAGAAATTATATCGGCCAGTATTTTATCCAATCTATTAGGTAAATTAGAGGTGCAAAATCGAGTTTTAACAGGTGCTCAGGCCGGTATTATTACTTCTAGTGACCATACTAAGGCTATCATACATGATGTTAACCCTACTAAAATTATAGCTGAGTTAAGGAGGGGTAAGGTAGTAGTAATTCCTGGTTTTCAAGGTCAAACGAAAGAAGGGGACGTGACTACCTTAGGAAGAGGGGGAAGTGATACGACGGCTGTCGCGTTGGGAGCTGCTTTAAATGCAGAGTCAGTTGACATATTTACGGATGTAAATGGTATTATGACTGCTGATCCAGCAGTGGTGAAAGAGGCAACTATACTTAGAAATGTAACTTTTGATGAAGCTTTTGAGCTTGCAGCACAAGGGGCCAAAGTAATTCATCCGCACGCCGTATCCCGAGCGATGGAAGACCAACTTCCTGTACGTATTAAAGCTTATAATTCTTCCTCTTTATTTTCAGGTACCCTTATCTCAGACAAACCAACAAAGCAACGTTTAATTACTGGTATTGCACATTTATCAAATATCGCTCAGATTAAAATTAAAATTGTAGATCAGGGTACTGAAATATATGGCAAAGTTTTTCAGGCCATGGCCTCCGCAGGATTAAATGTAGATTTTATAAGTGTAAGTCCTGCTGAAATTACATATACCATTTTAGATAAGTTAGTGCCGCGTGCTATAGATATATTAATGAAGCTTGACTTAGAACCAGAGTGCATAAAAGATTGTGCTAAGCTTTCAATTGTTGGTTCAGGTATAACTGGTGTGCCGGGTGTTATGGCCAAAATAGTAACTGCTCTTATGGACCAGGATATACCTATTTTGCAGTCAGCAGATTCATATACAACTATTTGGGTTCTAGTACCAGGCAAAAAAATGTCGACTGCTCTAACTGCTTTACATCAAGCTTTCCTATTAGGCAAATAAATGTTGGCAGGAAATTAACGCTAGATTGTGGTATAGTTACCTATGTGGGGCCTAGTGGTAGAAAGTGGTGTTCGGGGGTAGCGGTTGAAATATGTTTATGGGAGAGTTTCGTCATAACCTAGATGATAAAGGCCGACTAACGGTACCCGTTAAATTTAGAGATTTATTAGGCGGAAGCTTTATTGTGACGCGTGGCTTGGATCGTTCCTTATTTGCATATCCATCCTCTGAATGGCTTAAGTTAGAAAATAAATTAAAAGAACTTCCTTTTACTAAAGCTGATGCACGAGCCTTTACCCGCTTCTTTTTTTCAGGTGCCACAGAAGTAGTTCAAGACAAGCATGGACGTATTAATTT